>SVDR01000109.1 GCA_015057755.1 Lachnoclostridium sp. | reverse complement strand
TTGGCAAATCCCTGTGTGGTGATAAACGGGTTCATGCCCATAACGATCAGAACGCATACACTTCCAAGAATATAAATGCGGGCGTAATCCAAGGCGTACGGCAGTGTAACATCGCTGGCGCCGAACAGACGGAGCAGGGTCGGAGCCGTCACATAGAATACAACGGTCAGAAGTGCAGCAAAAAGCAGCAACAGAGAAAAGCAGTTTGCTACAATCTTTTCGGCCGTTGTAAGATCTTTTTTACCCATGGCGATGGCAGCGCGTGGTGCGCCGCCGGAGCCGGCAAGCAATGCAAAAGCATTGATCAGCATCAGCATTGGCATAAACAGGCCGACACCGGTCAGTGCAGAAGCTCCGATTTCCGGAATATGACCGATATAAATTCGGTCCACAATGTTGTATAATAGATTTATGATCTGGGCAACGACAGCGGGGATCGCCAGCTGGGCCAGTAATTTCGGAATACTTCCTGATCCGAGATCATGAGTTGAAGATGTACGGTTGCTCATAGATTCTGTCCTTTCTGCAATAGTCATACCTGGTATTATATACCATGATTGGAAAATTTAACATAACAAAAAGTGGAGGATTTGTAACGATGGAGAAAACCATGCTCTGCCGCTGTAAATGGTGCAACCTGAAAAATCCGGCTTATATCGAATATCATGATAAAGAATGGGGAGTGCCGGAACATGATGATCGCATGCTGTTTGAACTTTTGATTTTGGAAAACTTTCAGGCTGGTCTGTCCTGGGAATGTGTTCTGAATAAGCGTCCTGCGTTCCGGGAAGCGTTTAATCAGTTTGACCTGAAAGCGGTTTGCGAGTACAATGAAGATAAAATTACAGAACTGCTTCAGAATGAAAAGCTGATTCGCAACCGATTGAAAATGCATGCAGCTGTCACCAATGCAAAAGTGTTTCGTAAGATCCAGGAAGAGTTTGGCACATTCGACCGGTACATCTGGCATTTTACGGATGGAAAGATCAGTTATGAGATCGGCGAGACGCGCTCCGAGCTGTCCGATGCAGTTTCCAAAGATCTGAAGAAGCGAGGCATGAAATTTGTCGGCACAACGATCGTTTATTCCTACTTACAGGCCATTGGTGTGATATACTCACATGAAGAGGGATGTTTTCTATATAAAGACAGATAGCGATTGAATTAGGAGGAAATCATATGTTACAGAGAGAATATTTATTTGAAGATAACCATTCTGAAAACCTGCAGATTCCGATCACGGATGTACCGCTGGCAATCGAGAGCGACGGCAGCTTGATCTACGGAAAACTGACAATTCCTGCAGTAGAGAACGAAAATGAAAAAGTACCGGTACTGATGCTGCTCCATGGTTATCCGGGGCATGACCGCAACCTGGATCTCATGTTCACTCTCCGCCGGGCCGGAATCGCGGTAGTATTTTTCTCTTATCGCGGAATCTGGGGAAGTTACGGCGATTACTGCTTTACCCACCTGCTCGAAGATACCAAGGCAGTCTTTGAACATTTAAAAGAACATGCAGAAGAATGGCGTCTGGATATGGATCGCTGCTATCTGTTTGGTCACAGTATGGGCGGATTTACCGCACTGAACAGTCTGGCAAAGGGACTGCCGGTAAAAGGTGTGATCACCATGGCTCCATACGATTTGGCATACATATATGAAGACAAATACGAAGAATTTAAAATCCTGATGGATGTGCAGAAACAGGGATATTTCCGCGTACCGGACGAGAATTATCTGGAGAGAGATGTAGAACAGCATCATGCGCAGTGGAGATTTATCAATATCGCGGATTCCATGCCGGAACATGTCCCGGTGCATTTTATTGGAGGCACGCAGGATCTTCTGGCTCCGATCAAGGATCATATCATGCCGATTTATGAAAAAATGGTAGAAATGGGAAGAAAAGTTACCTATACTGAGTTTGATGACGGACATTCCCTCTCGATGAACCGTGTGGCACTGGCCAGACTGATATTTGATAAGATCGCAGAGATGGAGCAGTAAAGAAGTATTGAGGTAGTACAAATGAAACCGAGAAATCTATTAAATCAGATCCGGGATTCTTTCCGCGAGGATTCCAAGTTTAAAGTGTTTTTATTATCCATCGTCATTACCGGACTTTCATATGGATTGTATAAAGGTATGATCGATAACTTCCTGGCGGAAGTGGTTGGTATGGGCGAGATGGATCGTGGCGTGACCGAGTTCTTCCGTGAACTTCCGGGTATTTTGCTGGTATTTATTCTGGCAACCTTTTATATGCTGTCTGCAGAGACGCTGTATAAAGTCGGTGCGCTGATCATGCTGGCAGGTATGGCAATGCACGCGGTGCTGCCGCCGACCAAGATTTTGATCACACTGGCCATCTGCATGTATTCTCTGGGTGAGCACATTCAGCTGGGCATGAAGAGTACCCTGGGTCTCCAATATGCAAAGCCCGGACGAAGCGGTGTGGCCCTTGGAATGCTCAGTTCCACCAGCCAGATCGGTACGCTGGTGGGTTATCTGGTGATCGTGCTGGTATTCTCGATTTTTACAAAAGACCAGCCGTATACCATGTTTTTCGCGATCGCAGCGATTCTTGCCAGTGTAAGTGCAGTCTGTTCTTTGAGAATCACAGGCAGCAGTAAGACCGATGAACATAAACGCCGTTTTTATTTCCATAAAAAGTATTCCAAGTATTACATGCTGGAAATGTTCTACGGCGCCCGCAAGCAGGTGTTTTTCACCTTCGGACCGTACGTGCTGATCCTGT
>SVDR01000043.1 GCA_015057755.1 Lachnoclostridium sp. | reverse complement strand
TAGTTTTAAACCGTTCTACTGTTGTTTTAGGTTTTGTTCTGAATGTTCTCATTCATGGCCCAAACCATTAGGCCATTTTTATAAGAATTTTCAGGGTTTTACATACTGTTCAGTTTTCAAGGTTCTTTGTTGCTTCAGTCGCAACTCTGATAGTCTATCATAGTTGCTTCTGTTTGTCAATAACTTTTTCAACTTTTTTTATTTTCTTTTTTCAAGAACTTTCCAAGTTGATTTCTTTGGTCAAAACCAAAGCTCCGAGAGGTGTTTGCCTCATCGGAGCTTTAATATAACACGTTATTTTATGATTGTCAAGCAGATTTGTTGCATTTTTTTAAACAATTTTTTTGCGTATTTTTCATATACAAGATATGCGATTTTTTCCTTATTTTATCTACATTTTGTGGTTCTTGTCATCTGCTCTTCCAACGACTGAAAAAGCAAAATCTCACATTAAAGCGTTGAATTGTGCTTAACAAATATACAATTTATAAGAGGCTTCGGATCAAGCCGAGAACCAAATTTGCCAACATGTTGTGGTCGTAAAGCCACGACAACCAAGGGCTTGCGTTCACTTGTTCAAATACCATTTGACCAAATTCTGTTCTGGATAATATCGTCAGCACAATGCACAAAATCCAGATAAAGATCAATGCCTGTACACCTCCAAGAACAGCTCCGGCAATTTTGTTGATGCCGGACAGGATCGGAAGCTTTGCGATCAGATCCAGCCAAACCACCAAAACTTTCAGTGCCAGATAAATCACTACAAATAATACAACAAATACAGCTGCTTTTAATACGGTATCTGCCAGATAACCGCCAACATAATCCCGGAAGAATTCCACTCCCATCATTCGGTATACTTCTATATTGTTATTTTCAACCAAAAGATTCTTCATCTGCGCCGGAAGAGGCAGTTCTTCGATAATAAGCCATTCATCCGCTTTTTGTGTATGACCTTCCAAGCCAAGCTCGTTCAGGATTTCATCAATGCCGACGCTCTCTGCCATTTTCTCTTTCATGGTCTCATACACCGGCGTATCGTATTTCAGCCAATTGGTCACATATGGCATGGTATAGTTTACCGTAACTAATGTGATCAGCATTGCTGTCGCAGATACCGCCAGACGAATAAAGCCTTTATAATGTCCGTGGAGCACCATAGCAAGTAAATATACTGCCACGGCGATTTCCAGCCAGTGCTCCGATAATTTCGCCATGATTTCCATAATTTTCCTCTTTTAACTGTTACAATACAAATTTTCGAAGTGCAACTGCAACTCCGGCTTCGTTATTTGTAACAGTAATATGATCCGCCACGGATTTTACATTTTCTCCCGCGTTTTCCATTGCAACGCCAAAGCCAGACATGCGGATCATCGATATATCGTTCTCGCCATCGCCAAATGCCATCGTCTCCTCCTGACGGATTCCAAGTAACTCAGCCAAACGAAGCAGTGCGCCGCCTTTGTGGGCCCCTGCCGCATTGATTTCCAGATTATTAGGAAGAGAGGAGGATACAAGAACCTCCGGTATCTCTGCAAGTACTTTGCGCATTCTTACCCTTGCTTCCTCAGTCACAAAGAATAAGTTAATTTTCTCAATATCCACTCCGAGTTTTCTTATGTGTTCGATATTGTCCGGGACAGCTTTTCTTGTCTTACGCACCAAATCGAGCACCGCCGGATTCGGTACGTAATGCAAAAGATTGTCCCAAAACTCCTGCTTTGTATATCCGACTCCGTCTACATATGCATCATACATAATGTCGTCTTCACTGTCGCGGGCCAGCTCCATGATTCGGAGCACGGTTTCTGCACTCATCAGGCAGGAACTGATCACTTTTCCGCTCTGCAGATCAACTACAGTCGCTCCGTTTGACGTAATTGCATAACGAACTCCCGGCAAGTTCTTAATCTCTTCCGGAATTCCAACGATCGTACGTCCTGTGGTCGGAACAATATGAATTCCTCGTTCCGCACATTCTGCAAATGCCTGAACATTTTCGTCAATCAATTGCTTTCGATCATCCACAAATGTACCGTCCAGATCTGTCGCGATCAATTTTATTGTCATAACGCATCCTCCGTTCTGATGACAGTAGACTGTTTTCTTTCGAATAACAGTACGCCGAAACATCTGCCTGACCATGTTTGAGGCGGACGTTCCGGCGATTGTTTCTACTATTATATAATACGATTAGTCAAAGAAATCCTTTTCACGCAGGATCAGGAAGCCTTCTTTATCATATGCCGGAGAGAAGATACTTGCCAGTTTTTTGCCAAAAGTCTTTTTCTCCGCTTTGTCAGCTGCTTCCTCGATCAAATCGACTGCTGCTTTCTGAGTCAGTCGAACTCCGTCTTCCTCCATCATCTCAATGCGCTCGTAGAGGGCCAGCATACTCTTTCCTGTAATACTGCAGTCGATTTCAGATGCATATTTGCACGCGAACTGGGCAAACTCGTCTGCGTCCATCTCGACATCATCATCGTACTCTTCTGCCTCATTCTCCTCAGTTTCCGGCTCATCATATGAAGGTTCGTCTTCTTCTTTTGCGATTTTCTCCTGTGCAGCAATTTCTTTTTCCAGAGCTTCTTCTACTGCTGCCTCTACAGCATCCTCCACCGGTTCTTCTGCAGGCACTTCTGTCACTGCTTCTGCTTCTTTCTGCGGCTCTGCTTTTGCATCCGCACCGATGTACTGGAATTTGCTTGCCAGAGATGCATGGGTTGCATGAAGAGTTTCCAGATTTTCCGGAGTATCGATAAGAACAACGATCATGCCGCTCTTATCTTTCTCCATGAGATCATCCAGCTCATTCTGTACTGCTGCAGTCAGACCTGCCGCATGTTCGATTACAAGGTCTTTTCCTGTAAGTTTATCTGCAACTGCGCGAATTCCCTTTTTGTTTAACTTCTCACTGCTGATCTTTGCCACCGGATTCTTATAACCTAATTCTCTGTGGATCTTTTTCAGCGCTTCGATGGCCATTGCAAGACCTTCTTCTTCTGTTTCCGCTTCGATCATCAGATTATTCATCTCCGGTTCATTGTCAAGAGACTCTAAATCGAGCTCGTCAGACTCCTCTTCCTGTGCAAGTTTCGCCAGACGTTCTGCTTCCTCTTTCTCTCTCTGAGCGCGTTCCGCACGTTCACGGGCAATCTCAGCTTCACGTTTCGCGCGACGCTCTTCTTCTTCGCGACGAGCTTTTTCACGCTCTTCCTCTGCACGGCGAAGAGCTTCTGCCTCCATCTCTTCACGCTCTTTGGCTGCGCGGATCGCTGCACGCTGGCGCTCGATCTCACGCTCCGCCTCCGCTGCCGCTTCTGCCTCACGCTCTGCTGCCGCGTCCAAAACTCTCTGTGTCGGCTTGATCTCCTTCAGAGAATGCAGATCATCCAGTGTTCTGGTTGCCTCCAGTTCATCCTCTTCGACAATCGCTGTCTTCGGCTCTTCCGCGATCTTTGCCATTTCCTGAGCCAGTTTTTCAGACTCCTCATCCTCATGGATGCGGATCACATCTGCTGATGTCGGCTCTTCCACAGAAACCTCCGGCTCCGGAATCTCTTCTTCTAAAACCGGATCCTCTTCAATCTTTACGTAAGACTTGGTGCTGTACTCTTCCTCTACTGCACGAAGTTTTGCTTCATATTTGTCACGGTTTTCAACCAGATCCATCTGGTACTTATTGAGCGGTGCGTACTCCAGCTTCAGATCCATGGCTTTGTCCACGTATTTTCCAAGACCGAACATCAGCATAATCGTGTCACAAGTTGCCACACACTTATCTTCCAGACCTGCTTTATGATAAAGCTCTGCCAGCTCATACATCCACTTTTCATCCAGCTCGGAGGATGTATATGCTTCCAATGCACGGATCAGCTGCTCGATCGGCGCATTTTTCGCTTTTAAGATCAGATAACGAAGCAGATACTGGCGCGGATCATCCTGTGCAACTTCACAGAACTCACGATAATAAGTCTCAGCCTCTCCAACACTTCCCCCTCTCAGTGCCAGATCTGTTAATTTATACAGGATACGTTTTCCAACCGGCGCACGCTCAAATGCGATCAGCAGGACCTCCTTCGCCTCCTGATATTCCTCATTTTTCTCGTAAATCTGGGAAACCATGGAAAGCAGGCTTCCATTTCTTACTCGGCGCCAGTCGATGGTGTCGCAAATCTTCATTGCTGTCGCATAGTCGCCGCGATTTACTAATTTTTTAATCTGTTCAACTTTTATGTTAAACTCGTACTTATCCATGAATCTTTCTCCTAAGTTTCCTACAATTCCACACGGCCCTCCAGCGCACGCAGAAGTGTTACTTCATCAATATATTCCAAATCTCCGCCTACCGGTACACCGCTTGCGATCCTTGTGACCTTGATTCCTGTCGGTTTGATCAGCTTGCTGATGTACATGGCTGTCGTTTCGCCTTCCAGGCTGGAGTTGGTTGCGATGATGACCTCCCGAACATCTTTCTGGAGCCTGGTCATCAATTCTTTTAATTTGATATCTCCCGGACCGATTCCGAGCATCGGGGAAATTGCACCATGAAGAACGTGATAAACGCCCTCAAACTTTCCGGTCTTCTCATACGCTGCCAGATCTCTTGGATTTTCCACAACCATGATCACGCTGTGGTCACGGACCGGACTTTTACAGATCGGGCAAATGTCCATATCAGTCAGAGTGAAACACTCTTTGCAGTAATGAACATTGTGCTTCGCATCTCGGATTGCGCCGGAAAGACGGTCCACCTGCTCTTCCGGCATATTGATAATATGGAATGCCAGCCGCTGCGCCGTCTTGTTTCCGATTCCCGGAAGTTTTGACAGTTCTTCAATTAATTTTGAAATTTGGCTGCTGTAGTAATCCATCTTAGAAAGAAAGTCCTCCTAAGCCGCCAAGGCCGCCTGTTAATTCAGCCATCACAGCTGCAGACTCTTCTTCCATCTTGCGGAATGCTTCGTTTGTAGCTGCCACGATCAGATCTTCTAACATCTCAACATCATCCGGATCAACTGCTTCCGGAGAAATCTTCACGGAAACAACTTCCTTTTTACCAGAAACAGTTACCGTAACAACACCGCCGCCTACGGTTGCTGTGTACTCTTTCTCTTCAAGCTCTTTTGTCTTCTCTTCCATCTGACGCTGCATTCTCTGCGCCTGCTTCATTAAATTTGTCATATTGCCCGGCATACCACCCGGGAAACCGCCACGTCTTGCCATGGTTTCAATCCTCCTGAATTCTATATTTTCATAAGTTATATTTATATGGAAAAGTCATTTCACAGACTAATCTTCAATTGTGATCTCCATATGGATATTTTCCCGAAGTTCCTCATCGGTAATATATCTGGTATCCATACGTTCTCCGCTCTCGCGAAGTCTCGCTTTAAAATAAATGGATTTGCCGTACATCTGCTCCACATATCGTTCAATGTCTCCGAGAATACTCGGGCGGCTGCCCATATGGAAATTCATCGGATCGCTGAACACAATGCACAGGCAGCTTTCGCCTGCCGGTTCTACGACGGTTTCCCGATAACATGGACGCACAGACATACCCATTGCCCGGACGATCTTGCCCCATTCGTTGCGAACCATATTCAGATCCTCCAGCTGGGCTTTGGGGATGGATATGGTGCGCGGTTCTGCCGGAGCCTGATACCCCTGCACAGGAACTTCTCTTACCGGTACCGGATTTGGCACAGGTGCCATCCCGCTCGGAGCAGCCGGAATTCCTTCCTCCACCTGACGCTCCAATGCAGCAAGACGTTCCAAAACAGATTCCAGATCCTGCTCCATCTGAGGTTTCGTCAGTTTAATAAATGCAAGTTCGATCAGCACACGCTTCTGCGTCGCAAAACGAATCTGATTGGAAAGTTCCGAGAATACACGGATGTAACGCATCAATGTTCCCTCGTCTGCCAGCTTTGCATCTTCCCTCAGCAGTTTTAAGTTGTCTTCCGACATATCCAACAGTTCCTCGGCGTCCTCCGCCGTTTTTAAAAGCAGCAGATTTCTAAGGAACCAGATAAAGTCTACCACGAACTGAGATAATTCTCGTCCCTGGATGACCATTTCTTCTAATTTTAAAATACAGTCCTTGGTCCGTCCCTCGACAACCGCCAGAAACAACTCGCGGAATACACTGTTGTCTACGGCTCCGAGCACATCCAGCACATGCTCGTATGTCAATGTCTCACCAAAATGGAACGCCGCACACTGATCCAACAGACTCAGGGCGTCTCGCATGGAACCGTCGCCGGCTTTCGCCACATAACGGAGCGCACGTTCCTCTACAGGCATCCCTTCCGCATCTGTCAGTTCTTTTAAACGGTCTGCGATCGTGTCTACCGTGATCCTGCGGAAATCGTACCGCTGACAGCGGGATAATACCGTGATCGGAATCTTGTGAACTTCTGTCGTCGCCAGGATAAAGATCACGTAAGACGGCGGTTCTTCCAGCGTCTTTAACAGTGCGTTGAACGCACCCGTAGAAAGCATATGCACCTCGTCGATAATGTAAACGCGATACTTGCCTTCTGTCGGCGGATACTGAACCTGGTCGCGGATCTCACGGATATTTTCCACACCATTGTTGGACGCAGCATCGATCTCCACTACATTGAGAGAGGTTCCCGCCGCAATCTGTTTACAGCTCGGACATTCACCACACGGACTTCCGTCTTTCGGATTTTCACAGTTTACGGAACGGGCAAGAATCTTTGCCACCGTTGTCTTACCTGTACCACGGGTTCCGCAGAACAAGTATGCATGTCCGATGCGCTGTGCGCGGATCTGGTTCTGTAATGTTGTAACAATATGGTCCTGGCCCTTCACATCATCAAAGGTGTGGGGGCGCCATTTCCTGTATAATGCTGTATATGACATAATCTATTCATCTCCGAAGCTGATACCAAGCAGTTTTGCCTCTTTAATAATATCGGATTTCGGATCCACATATTTTAATTTGCCTGCGGACTCGGAAAGCGGAATGTCTGTAATGACATTATTTTTCACAACCACGAGTCGGCCGAACTGCTCTTTGTCAATCAGGGTCGCAGCATGGGCTCCGATCCTGGAAGAAATCACGCGGTCATACGGAACCGGAGCTCCGCCTCGCTGCATGTGGCCCGGAACCGTAACTCTGATTTCCTGACCTGTCTTCTCCTGAATCTTTGCACCAAGTTCATACGCAACAGACTGATATTTCTGCTTGCGTTCTTCTAATTTCTTTTTGTAGTCTTTCTTGGATAACTTCGCTTCCTCTTTGGAGATCGCACCTTCTGCTACCGCAAGGATGGAGAAACGGCTTCCGTTCTTGGTACGCTCCTTGATCTTTTTCGCAATCGCATCCAGATCATACGGAATCTCCGGAAGAAGGATAATATCTGCGCCTCCTGCGATACCGGCGTGAAGCGCCAGCCATCCAACCTTATGTCCCATGATCTCCACGATAAATACGCGGCCATGAGAAGAGGCAGTCGTATGAATAAAATCAATGGCATTGGTCGCCACATCTACTGCACTCTGGAAACCAAAGGTCATATCGGTTCCCCAAAGATCATTGTCAATGGTCTTTGGAAGTCCGATCACATTTAAGCCTTCCTGACTCAGAAGGTTGGCTGTCTTCTGGCTTCCGTTACCGCCAAGCACCACTAAAGCATCCAGTTTCAGCTTATAGTATGTGTGGCGCATCAGCTCCACCTTGTCCAGACCATTTTCATCCGGTTCACGCATCTGCTTGAACGGCTGTCTGGAAGTACCGAGCATCGTACCGCCTTTTGTTAAGATACCGGAAAAGTCGGAACGGTTCATAAAACGGTAATTGGCATACATCAGACCTTTGTATCCATCTTCGAATCCGATGATCTCCACTTCATCTCCGTAAATGCTGTAAAGTGCTTTTGCCACGCCACGCATGGTTGCGTTTAAAGCCTGACAGTCACCGCCACTGGTTAAAAATCCAACTCGTTTCATAATCTATGTTCCGTCCTTTCTCCAATATGGCATACTTAATATGATTATAATACATGAAAAAGAGAGGGGCAAGGGAAAATTTCACGTCCTTGGCCTCTCTCTTTTATTTTTCCATTTTCACACCTTGTCATTCTCGAATCTGGTGGATCGAATTCGGAATTTCCACGTTATTGTTGATGACCACACTGTCTTTCAGCATACCTTCAATCTGGCGGAACTGAGTACTCGGATTCATATATTTATTCCACCAGATGTATCCCAGTTCTTTTGTCCGCTCTTTATAGCTGATCTGGCGACCGGCGTAATAATCCTTGTAAAGATCCGCATAAAACGCAGCCATTCGCTCTTTTCTGTCTTCCGGAATATATTTAATATACTTGTAGGTCTGTTTCATGACTACTTCACGTATGTATTCATCACTAAACTGAGGGAAGTTCAGAAGATCCTCATTTTGTATGCCGTGCTTCGCCGCCCAGCTGGAAACATCCGTGTTCTTTGTATGGTAAGACATGGTTCCGTCCGCATGCAATGACAGTCTTCCATACTGACATGGCGGAATGATCAATGCATTGCTGACTATTTCCGTGATTCCGTAGTGTTCTGCCGGAGTACCGGGACCTTTGGTGTGCTTCAGAATCCTCTGCACGTGCAGATGACCGCTGAAAAATGCCGGAGTCAGGTACTTTTCAAACAATGCCAGCAGTTCCTCATGGTTTCGAATCACGCATTCTTCCACGTAAACGCGGCTCAGCTCCTGCAAATTATGGTGTGCCACAGGAATTACGGTAATACCCTGGGCATACGCCTCCTTTAAGCATTGTTCGATCCACATCATGGTTCCTTCTTTTATCTCACCGTCAACTTCATTTCCCGGATCATAAATACAACTGTCAAGCATCAGCATCCATGTCGTTTCATTTAACACATAAAGATAACTGAGGGAATCCGGTGCATGGCTGGCAGCTTCGCTGTATCCGAAATCTGCATAAATTGCACGGAATTCTTCCGGAGTCACAGTCTCAATGAAGCTCTGGGCATCTCCGAAATATTTGGTCGCATACGGGTTGTTAATATCATGATTTCCTGGAATTGCAAGGACCGGAATTCCAGCAGCCTCGATCTGCGCCAAACGACCGGCAAACTCCTGATGGTTGATCTTTTCACCGTTAATCGTCAGGTCGCCGCTCAGGATCAGGGCATCCGGACGGGCAGCGATCACTTCTTCCGCAAACGCCTCCCAGATTTCCACCATGTAGCGAACCACTTTTCCGTCGCCGTTGTCGATCAGCTCATTGAACGCTTTTCCGTAGTCGGTCAGGTTTGGAGACATATAATGCATATCTGACGCAAAGATCAGCTCTGTCTCAACCTTCACACGGTCTACCGGTTCGCCAGGTTCATCCGACGGTCCCGGAACTATCTGCGGAGTTGTCTCAGGTGGAGTCATTTCCCCCTCAATCGGAACAGTCTCATATGGGAAGACCATATTTTCCATGGTTTCTGTTGGCGGGATGACCATTTCCGTCACATCCGTACCCGGTCCCGGCTTTATCGGGAGTGTCCCGTCAAGCACTCTTGGAACCACAATAATGACCGCAAACAATGCAAAAAGGAGCAACAGTAAACATAAAAGTCTTTTTTTCATTACTGCACCCCTTTGTAATAATCTTTATTCATTTTAAAATCCGTACGTTTTGCTTCGAATACCTCTCACAGACGTTACCCTGGCAGCCAACTCAGCCCCGGCACCCTCACGGCACACGAGAGGATCTCCTTAGTGCTGCTGCATTCCTGCCCTGACACGGTTCAGAGGTTCCCGTTGCGTAAGACCAAAGCGTCAACGTCACTTACCAGGGGCAGCTCCACAAGAAAGTACCCTAGGCAAAACATCACCCCTGCTATAGCGGATTGCAGGTACAGGGCACCGCTAACTCCCCGGCTGTACGGACTCGCTTAGTATACATGGAAACCTCGCTTTTGTCAAGCCTTCTTGATTTTTCAGCCATTTTGCCTTAGGTTTGCCATAGAATCTTCACAGACTTTTAATCAAATAATGGAACTTTAACCAGAGTCCCCGTGTCTCTGTCCCAGATGCCATACCAGATATCCTCAAGATTCTCACCGCTTTCTGCCAGGATACCATACACATTGCTGTCATATTCCGGAATCACGACCGGACCATAGAGCAGCTTGCTCTCCCGATCCAGCATCTGCTTCGCTTCTCCCACAAGCGCTTCTTCTGTTACCGCATCAGAATAATCATGACAGGACACCTTCTGCATCATCCAGTCCGGAGCTACGATTCCGCCTGTGATCTCATTCGTTTCTTCTATATATAAAAATCTGCGGCGTCTCGCAATCTCTTCGTTGTGAATTCCCGGTACGATCAACGCACAGCCATCGCCGCCGAGAATATCGGTGTAAGCCGCACCACCCATCTTGATTCCGCCTAATTCTTCCAATGTGACTGCATTTTCAATGGTTGCAGAAACGGTTCCGTCGTCCGCCACATTCAACGCGACTGCCAGATAGCCAAAATTTCCATGCAGCGAAATGCGGCCGGCACTGACATAATCCAGTTCAACGACCAGTCCATACGGTTCTTTTCTTGCTTTCTTTATGTCTATCTTTTCTGCCGGACCAAGAATATTCTCTTCGTCTTCGGTCTCTTGCTCTTCCACCGTTTCCTCGGAAGCCTCTGCAAAACCAAGCAATTGTCCGGAAGCCAAAAGCGAATTCGGTCGTTCTGCTGCTTCCACCTCTGCCTCGCGTCTACTCTGCTCCATTCCCGTCTGTACCTTTGTGTACAGAATCATGAGAACCATGATCACCAGACATGCCAGCACCAGTTTCTTCGTGTCTACCTGCTTCACGAGCCTCGGCCTCCTTTTTCTTTCGTTTGCCTTCTTCTCTCAATTCTTTAAAGAAATCCTTCAACATCTGGGAACAAATATCTCCCATCAATCCAACTTCCGTCTCCACCTGATGATTGAACCCGTCTTCATGGAACATATCCAATACAGAACCTGCGCAGCCAGCCTTCGGATTCATGCAGGCGATCACTACCTTAGGGATTCTGGCCTGTACAATCGCACCCGCACACATCGGACACGGCTCCAGCGTCACGTACATCGTACACTCTTCCAAACGCCAGTCTCCGAGAACACGGCAAGCCTTTCGAATTGCTGCAATTTCTGCATGTGCCAATACATTTTTATCAATAATGCGGCGATTATATCCCCGCCCAATAATTTTCCCATCATAAACAATGACGCAGCCGATCGGAACCTCTTTCAGTGAAGCCGCCTTTTTCGCAAGACGGATGGCTTCGCGCATGAAACGCTCCTCTTGTGTCATTCGTGCCATATAGATTCTCCCTTCATCATTTTAGAATAGTTTACCCGTTATCCACACATCGCGCAAGTTTTTCTTTTTCCGAATTGGATATGTCAACCTGACATTTTTTATGTTATAATGACATGCATAACACAAACATGAAAAACAGAGGACATTCCTATGAAAATCTGCGGTTTACAAAAAACAACTCTTCTCGATTTCCCGGGTCATGTGGCGGCGACCATTTTTACCGGCGGCTGCAACTTCCGCTGCCCATTTTGTCATAACAGCGATCTCCTCGGAAATGACGCAGAAGCACTTTATACAGAAGAAGAAATATTCAAATTTCTGACAAAACGAAAAGGCATTCTGGAAGGCGTGGCTATTACCGGCGGCGAGCCGACTCTCCAGCCGGATCTCCGGGAGTTTATCTTGCGCGTGCGCGAACTGGGCTACCGTGTCAAACTGGACACCAACGGCTCCAGACCGGATATTTTGAAATCACTCTGCCAAGAAGGACTCATTGACTATGTTGCCATGGATATCAAGACATGCAAAGAACGGTATCCCGAAGTGATCGGAATACCGTCCGCAAATATAGGGACCATTATGGAAAGTGCCGAATTTTTAAAACAGGGTACCGTTCCCTACGAATTCCGCACAACTGTTGTCAAAGAACTGCACGATGCAGAAGACTTTGCCAGAATCGGTGAGTGGATTTCCGGATGTCCCAATTATTTTCTGCAAAATTACGTCGATTCCGAAAATGTCTTAGTTTCCGGATTTTCCAGCTACAGCAAAGAAGAACTTCTCTCCTTTATGGACATCGTAAAACCATATGTGGAGCACGCAGAGCTTCGCGGAGTCGATCATTAAGCGAGTTTTATTTCCGTATACCAGTACCCAAAGCGGCCATCATTCGGTGGCTGCTTTTTTGATAATACAAAATTAGGAAAACCAAACATATTCGCCATGTATTTTTCATTGCTGTAATAATGACCGGGAACCCCCAGTAAATAACGCACCTGTCCATTTTCCTGATCCAGGCGCACCAAGATTAAATACCGGTAATTATAATATCCATGAAGCAGAAAACTGTTGTTTCCATAAACCCAGTTTTCTCGCGGAAGCTTGCCAATATCGTCCGGGCGGATTGCCAGCACCTCGCTGCTGCCATCATACTCGAACGGCTGAATTTTCGGATATTCTTTTCTCATTTGCTGCCAGCGCGCATCCGGATCCGGTGCGGGCTGTTCTGTCTCCTGCAGATAACGAAGCACACCCGGATCTTCTAATTCCGGAGAAACTACCATACTTTCAATACTCGGACCTTCTTCCATGGACTCCTCTTCACCGTCGGAACTTTCCTCTCTGTCGGTGTTTCCCGCAGTCTCCGTTATCTCTTCCGCCACCTCGGCAGCCTGAATCTCCTCCGAATCCTGCTCTGAATTCTGTTCTGACTCCTGCTGTACTTCCTGCTCCTCACATAGCTCCATCGCCTTTTCGTCATCCCAAATCGTCTGATAGGATCTCCATGAATCTTTCACATCATGCACGACCAGCCCATAATATGTATCAAGTGGATTTCCGCTTCCCTCTACGTTAGCGGCATCCACAGTTGTCCGAAACTCTCCACAGCCGTTCCGCACAAACATATTTCCCAAAAATGTTTTTACATTGCCGCTTCCCAGCAAATATACCCCGATAGCATTTCCTCCGACATACACCCGTTTTGCATTGACATTCAGTCTGCACTGGCCATTTCGCGCCTCCAGCTTTACAAATCCTATGTTCTTTCCTTTCGTTTTTCCTTCATATTCATAAATGTACGAAATCAATCTTCGATAGTCTGACATAAAAAACACCCCTCTGCTATTCATTTTATGCAGAAGGGGTGCTTGCTTATTCCTGATTATTTGTTTTTCAGCAAAATTGCTCGACTGCTATTTGCGGATCGCTCCTGACTTCACAGCCGCCTCTGCCACGCGCATTGCAACATGCTGTGCAACGCCCGGCTCCAGAGCGCCCGGAATAATGTAATCTGCACTCAGCTTATCAGCCGTTACTAATTCCGCGATCGCATGAGCTGCGGCTACCTTCATCTCGTAATTGATATCTCTTGCTCCACAGTCTAATGCTCCACGGAAAATGCCCGGGAATGCCAGAACGTTGTTGATCTGATTTGGGTAATCAGAGCGTCCGGTTCCCATGACTTTTACACCTGCCGCCATCGCATCTTCATACATGATCTCCGGAGTCGGATTCGCCATCGCAAATACGATCGGATCCTTCGCCATCGTTTTGATCATCTCCGGTTTCAATGCGCCGCCTACGGACACACCAATGAAAACATCTGCGCCGACAATCGCATCTGCCAAAGTACCGCGCTTATCTTCGAGATTTGTAATCTCACAGAGCATCGCCTTATGATCCTTAATGCCCACACCACGGTCTTTGTAAAGAATACCATTTTCATCACATGCGATAATATGCTTTACGCCTGTAGCCAACAGCATCTTAATGATCGCTGTACCTGCAGATCCCGGACCATTTAAAACAACATGAATATCCTCAATCTTCTTTCCAACTACTTTCAGTGCATTGAGCAGAGCCGCTGTCACAACAACTGCTGTACCATGCTGGTCATCATGGAATACCGGAATATCCAGTTCTTTCTCCAGTCTCGCCTCCACATCAAAACACTTCGGAGAAGCGATATCTTCCAGATTGATACCGCCAAAGCACGGCGCGATCATCTTCACCGCTTTTACGATTTCGTCCGCATCCTGAGTATCCAGACAGATCGGGAAGGCGTCAACACCGCCGAACTCCTTGAACAAAATCGCTTTACCTTCCATAACAGGCATTGCTGCTTCCGGACCGATATTTCCCAGACCAAGAACTGCTGTACCATCTGAAACAACGGCCACCAGATTTCCCTTTGCAGTATATTTGTATACATCGTTCTTATTTTCATGAATCTTACGACACGGCTCCGCAACACCAGGTGTGTATGCAGTACTCAGATCATCCCTTGTCTTTACCGGAACCTTGCTGATCACTTCGATTTTTCCTTTATGCTCCGCATGGAGTTTTAATGCTTCTTCGTTGAAATTCATATACTTCCTCTCCTTCCGCAAGGTCTTCCAAGTCACAAGCCTTGCTTTAACGTGTCAAAGTCATCTCCGTTTTAAAGATACCATAATTTGGCTGAAAGAACAAGGACTTTGGAGAATACGAGCTTATTCCGATTCACTTCCGTGTTCCGATGACAATTCCAGCATCATATTTTTTGCAAATTGATCAGCGCGCGCCTCATCCTCTTCATTCGTTCCACCTTTTTTCCCTACATCTCCGTGCAGAACATGGGCAAGTTCGTGGAACAGATTATACCAGAAATCCCATTCGTTCTCTGGATTCTCCACAACTCCCATAACAATTTTATTTCCATCATAGAACGTTGCACCATACAGATGTACATCATTCATTGGAGGAAGTAAAACCACTGCAATTCCACAATCAGCCAATAATCCTGTTGCGGACACTTTGGCCCCATCATTTTGCGTTAATACAACTTCCTTCAACCTTGCTAAAGAGCGCTTTAATTTTTCAATATTTACCTGCTTTGTCACAATATCTCTCGCTTCTACTTTGGCTTTTTGAGCCCATACAAGCAATTTGTAATTGTTAAACTCAATCTGTTCTACTTTTCGACATGCAATTTCCGGAATTAATGGACTCCGTAAAAAATCTAATTGTGCGACCTCAAAATAACGTCTCAAATGAAGAACTTTCTCCGTCCACTTTGACGCCTCTACAACCCAGCCATGTAATACCATATCCGCATATGGAACTTTGCGGGCAATTTCCACATCAACTTCCATTGCCTCTTCTTCCTCTATCCGCAATAATTTTTCTCTATAAATGGACTCCAGATTGCACCAAAACTGTGCCGGCAATCCCAAAATCATCTCTAATCGAATTGCAACATCCACAGTCAGCTGAACCTCTCCATTGATCAGCTTACTGATATGTTTTTCTGACATGCCCATTCTGGCTGCCAGCTCCTTCTGATTCATCCCAAGCATTCCGATCTGTTCTTTGATGGTTGCTCCCGGGGGAATCGCGATATAATTATGATTTTTCTTCAATTTCTTAACCTCCTCTATCAACCATCTAATGGTAGTCTACAATCTCCATAATCATTACAACAGAAATATCTTTTCCATTTGCCTCAAACACAAGGCGATACGGATGAACCAGATCCATCGCATATTGATTCTTTCTGTCCCCTTTTAACAGATGGCAACGTCCAACACGGAATCTGAGTAACATTTCAACCGAAATCGCTGCATTTAATTGGTCGATTCTCAGGTGAATCTTTTCAGCCATTTCTCTTCCGTATTTCTTTTCAGCTTCTTTGGCTATTGTACAAATACGCTCTATCTTATTATCATAATATTCAATTTGCAACTAATCACCTCTATCTTATTTACCTCTGAGGTAAATTAATTGTACCATTCAACCACACCCTTGTCAACAAAAAAGATTTACCTGTTAGGTAAATCTTTTCAAAGATCAGTCAATAAATTATATACCGCATCCTCCGACAGCACTCCGCGTTTCAAATCCTTCGGAAGCTTGCCGGCCTCGTCCGCCTCAAAATCTTCACGCCACAGAGGACCTTCATAATAGTCTATCAATATTTTCAATGCTTGCTCCGTTTCTGGAGTCCATTTGTTCTCTCTGACACACTCTGAAACCAGGTCCAAAATTTTCTCCATCTTCTTGATCCTGGCAATCCTATCCTCTTCCGGACCAAAAAATAAGATTCCGTAGCCATTTCCCATCTTCTTACCGGCATTCAAATAACGGTAGAAATTTCTGCGCAGCTCTGTATCTTGTGGAAAACTCACATAATCGTGATCCGCTCTGTTGAAAATTCGCCAAGCATCTTCATTTTTCTCGTCTTCCCAGTATTTGTACACTTCGAAACGATCAAAGAACTTTCTCATGTTTCCATTTTCCGGAAACTGCTCGTAGTGTGGCGGATAGAGCATCCAGGATTCACAAACCACAGGCATTGTCTCGCCGCGCTCCGCAAATCCAAAAAATTCATATGCCTGTGCAAACGCCTCCTCTGCCAGTTCCGGGTGCAGCGGTCCTGCGGACGGAATGTGGCAGTTAATAACTGGCGCTCCCTTTTTTAAGTCCTCACTATAATCAAACTCCAACTCTTCCCACTCAAATTCCAGGCGTCCCAGTTTAAATGTCTTACATTCATAAAATCTCTTGAACCACCAGAACACGAAAGTTCCCCAAATTCCGTGAACAGCTTGACATTCTTCTAATTTATAGCGCAAATCCGCCATCGACTCTTTCAGTAAAATCTCCGAATACCCCTGCTTCTTATAAATCTCTTTCAGCCGATTGATACAGTACAATAAATGCAGCATATCAACCGTATACGGATGAAGCCCTGTCGTTTCAGCCAGCTGTTTCAGCTCCGCAGCATAATCGCCGCCCTCATAATAATAGTTCTCCGCGTTTTGCAAATACAGCAAATGTTCCGGAACGGCTTCCATGGTTTGATAAATTTCTTCAAAATAAGTTACTGCCTCAGATGGGAATCCTGCAATTTGTAATGCTTCACTAAGCCTGCTCATGTACATCCTCTTTCTTTACTTTGATCGTCGCCGCATACGCACTGTTGCACAGTCCAAGCACCGCAGATAAAATGAACAGAAGTTCCATACCCAGTGTCTTCCAGATCCAGCCTCCAAACAGTGCAATAAAGATCGTGATCAGATGGTTAATGGACACACCTGTGGAAATTGTCGCCTTTGTTTCGTCCGGATTATCAGACAGATCCTGCACGTAAAGGTTGGATGCCATGGACGCAAGAGAAATTACAGAATCCAGCACATAGTTTACACAGCAAACCAGGAACGCGATCTCCATCGGGAACAGGCGGTGTGCAAATCCGTAAAAGAAGCAAACGATCACTAAGATCAACGTATCACTGATCATAACGATCTTGTATCCGACTTTATCAATGATTTTTCCCACGATCGGAGCCATGTAGAAGCAGGCAATGGCGGAAACTGCATGGAGCAGGCTGATTTGCGCTGCATTTGCTCCGTAAAACAGAATTAAAACGTACGGTCCGAATGTGAAAAACACCTGTTTTCTTGCTCCGTAGAACATTTCCAGCATGTAATATTTATTGTACTTTTTGTGGAAGTAGAAACGGCGTTTGGTCTCGTCCGTTTTGCTGTTTCCGGTAATGCGCATGGAGCACGCTGCACTGACTCCGGCTAATACGGCTGCAATCGCAAAGAATACTGTGTACGGCTGATCTTTTGTAAAGACAGAAAATACACATACAATGACCAGATATCCCACGAGTGTACCAATCTGATTGGTGGAACTCATAAGACCCAGTGCAATTCCACCATGACCCGGTTTTGCATATTGCAGGCCCAGGGTACTCTTCATACCGAGCTGGATATGCTCACCAAGAGAATATGTACAGATCGCAAGTGTGATCAGTACCTTTGACGGAGGCAGAACCGCATGCATCGCCATACCGGCCAGCATGATGATCGCTCCGGCTTTGTACATGGTTTCTGCTGACAGCATGTAAAATGCGGCAAGAATAAATACCAGCAGAACACCCGGAAGTTCTCGGAAGAATTCGGATATTCCTCGGTCCATTTCGCCCATACCAACAATCTCTGCAAGATAGTTATCCAGCATTCCCTTGTACAGACCGTAAGAGAGACCCGTGATCACGATAGAAAGTAAAAAAACTTTAAACTTCGAATCTTCGCGAAATGATTCTCTGATCTGTTTCATTAAATTTCCTTGTTTCATTTGTGTTACCTCATTCAAAATCTATTGTGTTGATTATAGCTCGGTTTTTTCCGTTGTACAATCTCCGAACTTCTAATTTTCTAAGGTATTTCCTTGAAAATTTCATTTCTTTTATAAGAATGAACTAATTGACTTGAATACCAAAATATGTTTTAATAAAATCAAAGTAATACTCAGGAGGATGACACTATGGAGCGTATCAAAACTTTAGAAACAAAAAACCTTTGTGAGAGCGCAAAAACTGGTGGTTGTGGCGAATGCCAGACATCTTGCCAGTCTGCTTGCAAGACTAGCTGTGGTGTAGCAAACCAGCCGTGCGAGAACACAAGACAGTAATACATGTATACATGTAATTGAAACGCCGCCGATCAGGCGGCGTTTTCTACGATAAAGATGTTACTCAGATTTTATAGTTCCATCATAAAGCAAGGAGAAATATCATGATTCATTGTTATAAATTAGGAGGACTGAACATTGTCCTCGATATTTGTTCCGGCTCTATTCACATTGTAGATGAAGTCGTTTACGACATGATCGAAATGTATGAACAGAAAAGCCGGGAGCAGATCAAGGAAGAGCTTCTGGCAAAATATGCAGACCGCGCAGATGTGACACCGGAAGAGCTTGATGAATGTTTTGCTGCCATCGAAGATTTAAAAGCAGCCGGCAAGTTATTCACACCGGATACGTTCGCTCCGATCGCCAACGATCTGAAACAGAAGACAGCCGGTGTCGTTAAGGCACTCTGCCTGCATGTAGCGCATACCTGTAATCTGAATTGTGCCTACTGTTTCGCAAGCCAGGGTAAATATCAGGGTGAACGCGCTGTAATGAGCTTCGAAGTAGGCAAACAAGCTCTGGATTTCCTGATTGAAAATTCCGTTGGACGTACCAATCTGGAAGTCGATTTCTTCGGTGGAGAACCGCTGATGAATTTTGACGTAGTAAAAGAATTAGTTGCTTACGCCCGCTCCCGCGAAAAAGAATGTCACAAAAACTTCCGTTTCACACTGACTACCAACGGTATCCTCGTTGATGACGATGTGATCGAATTTTCCAACCGCGAAATGAGCAATGTGGTGCTCAGTCTGGATGGTCGTAAAGAAGTTCATGACCGTTACCGTGTAGACTACGCCGGCAACGGAAGCTGGGAGAAGATTGTTCCGAAATTCCAGAAATTCGTCGAAGCACGTGGCAACAAAAACTACTACATGCGCGGAACTTTCACACACGCAAACCCGGATTTTGTAAATGACATTCAGCAGATGCTGGATCTTGGCTTTACAGAACTCAGCATGGAGCCGGTTGTATGTGCGGAGGATGATCCAAACCGCCTGACAAAGGAAGACCTTGCCATCGTTATGGACCAGTATGAAAAACTGGCTGAACTGATGCACGAGAGACGCAAAGCAGGCAAGCCATTCACATTCTACCACTATATGATCGACCTCAAGAGCGGTCCGTGCATTTACAAGCGCGTTTCCGGCTGCGGCTCCGGTACTGAATATATGGCTGTCACTCCGTGGGGTGATCTGTACCCGTGCCACCAGTTTGTAGGTGATGAGAAATTCTTACTCGGAAATATCTGGGACGGTGTAACAAACCATGAAGTACAGCAGGAATTTGCTTCCTGTAATGTATATGCCCGCCCGGAATGTCACGACTGCTGGGCTAAATTATACTGTTCCGGCGGCTGTGCAGCCAATGCATACCATGCGACCGGCTCCATCAAAGGCATCTACAAAGATGGCTGCGAACTGTTCCGGAAACGTATGGAATGTGCGATCATGTTAGAAGCATTAAAAGCAGTAGGAAACGACTAATGAATACTCCAATTTGCGATTTTGTCCGCTCTTATGCGGACAGCCAGCAACTTCGATTACATATGCCTGGTCACAAAGGCTGCGGTGCTCTTGGGATTGAGCATCTGGATATCACTGAGATTGAAGGCGCAGATGTTTTATATCATGCAGACGGAATCATTAAGGCCAGTGAAGCAAATGCTTCCGGCCTTTTTGGCACTGCCCTTACAAAATATTCCACGGAAGGTTCTTCCCTATCCATCCGTGCCATGCTGTATCTGACAGTACTGTATGCAAAATCCATCGGTCGGGAACCGCGGATTTTAGCAGGACGCAATGCACATCATACCTTTATGACAGCTGCTGCCCTGTTGGATCTGCACGTGAACTGGCTGTATCCGGAACATTGGGAAAATCTGGTATCCTGCGAGATTACTCCGGAATACCTGGAGCGCCTGTTAGATCGTGAAACTAAGCCTGTGGCTGTCTACCTTACCAGCCCCGATTATCTGGGAAATGTGGCTGATATCGCAGGACTTAGTGCAGTTTGCCATAAGCACGGAATCCTGCTGCTGGTGGACAATGCCCATGGCGCATATTTGAATTTCCTTCCGGAAAACAGACATCCTATCGCCCTCGGTGCGGACATCTGCTGTGATTCCGCACACAAGACTCTGTCGGTTCTGACCGGCGGCGGTTACCTGCATATTTCCAAGAATGCTCCTGAACTGTTTTGCAAACAGGCAGAAAAAGCGCTTTCTCTTTTTGCATCGACCAGTCCTTCTTATCTGATCATGCAGTCTTTGGATGCCTGCAACCGTTATCTCGCGGAAGGCTATGCTGAGAAACTGGCTGATTATATACAGTTCGTCTCTGAGCTGAAACAGAAACTGATTTCTCACGGATATGAACTACTTGGCAACGAACCGTTGAAGATTACCATTGCTCCGAAATCCTATGGATATACCGGAGAAGAACTTGCTGCACTTCTTGCTGACCAAGGAATAATCTGCGAATTTGCAGATCCCGATTTTATCGTCTTTATGCTGACACCGGAGATTTCCGAATCCGAACTGGATACTCTGGCTCAAGTACTGTGTTCCATTCCACGAAAAAATGTGATCTTAGCAAAGCCACCGATGCCATCCAAACCGGAGCAGACTTGTTCCATCCGTGAAGCACTTTTTGCAGTATCAAAAGACGTGAATATTCAGGACAGTCTGGGACAGACTCTGGCAAGCACCCGAGTCTCCTGCCCTCCAGCGATTCCGATCGTGGTTTGCGGCGAGAGGATTGATGAGGCTGCGATCCGTTGCTTTGAGTATTATGGCGTGGAGAAGTGCCAGGTTATAGAAAATGATAGTTTATAGTCCGTTTTTGGACATACGAAAAGCGGTGTTTGATCATCTTATGATCTGACACCGCTTTTTTTGTATCAAATAATTATTTTACTCGACTCAGCAAACATACCGTCTCGCCTTGAGTATCGTTGTCCAAACTTATTTCCATATCTTCCTCTATGATCGGCAGCTTAAATTTAATGGATTTCAGCCATTGTCCGTTCGGCTTGCGTTCCTCAAAGATATGGATTTCGGAGATCAGCGACTCCATAAGCTGTCGGCGTTCCTGTTCATCCATCACGGCGTACAGCTTGTCAAAGTAAATCA
>SVDR01000042.1 GCA_015057755.1 Lachnoclostridium sp. | reverse complement strand
CAATAAAAGGACAACTTTTCTTGTACCATTTCTTCTTTTGGACACGAAAAAAGAGGATAGATTTCTCTATCCCCTTGTGAGTAATTTTGTTAAAATTGCTTGATTTTAAAGGCTTTTTAAGGCTTAACCAAAGTATCTCTTTAATAATCCTTCGAATGCTTTTCCGTGTCTTGCTTCGTCTCTTGCCATCTCATGAACTGTGTCATGGATTGCGTCAAGGTTTAAAGCTTTTGCTCTCTTAGCAAGATCAAACTTACCAGCTGTAGCACCATTCTCAGCCTCAACTCTCAGCTCAAGGTTCTTCTTTGTGGAAGCTGTAACAACTTCGCCAAGAAGCTCTGCGAACTTCGCTGCATGCTCAGCCTCTTCCCAAGCTGCCTTCTCCCAGTAAAGACCGATCTCCGGATAACCTTCTCTGTGAGCAACTCTTGCCATTGCAAGGTACATACCAACCTCAGAGCACTCGCCCTCGAAGTTTGCTCTTAAATCAGCGATGATATCTTCCGGTGCACCCTCAGCTACACCAACAACGTGCTCAGCTGCCCATGTTCTCTCACCTGCCATCTCGTTGAACTTGGAAGCCGGAACCTTACATACCGGGCAGAACTCCGGAGCTGCATCACCTTCATGAACATAACCACATACTGTACAAACAAATTTCTTCATATAATTGTCTCCTTTATAAATAATTATTTTTAATTTAATAATAGTAATTGTTACTGATATTAATATAGCATATCATTTTGTCTTTGTCAATATGCTATTTTAATTTATTTAGCTTTCTAACTTTGGCTCCAGACAAGCATCACATTCTCCATAGAAGAAGAGTGCGTGGGTATCGACATGTCCCGGCATCTGTTCTGTAAAGAATTCGCTGGTATCGCGCACCATACTGAGCGGAAGATCAATAATCTTGCCGCATGATTTACAAACGAAATGATAATGCTGATCGGTTGTATAATCAAAATGTTCGGAACCGTCACCGCAGGTAAACTTCATAATCTCACCCAGTTCGACCAGAAGGTTGAGGTTCCTGTAAACCGTGCCTAAACTAATATTCGGGAATTCTTCTCGAATGGAAAGGTAAAGGGCATCGGCAGTTGGATGATCAGTACGGTTCATCAGGCAATTCTTGATGGATTCGCGCTGTCGACTGTACTTTAAGGTTCTCATTCCTGACTTCCCTCCTTTATTAATTTTCAATAACGATAATTGTTACTATTATAATATCAAAGAAGTGATCGTATGTCAATGAAAATCACGAAAAAAATGTAAAAATTGTGAAATATAGGGTGTGTAGAACGGATTTTTGCTTGAAAACAGGGAGTCGTTTCATTATACTAATACTAATTAACCAAAAATCGGGGTGATTTTATGTCGAGCAGACAGATTCGCAATCTGGTAACGGAGTTGTCCGCCAGATTTTTAGATCGTGAATTTTTGAAAGCAGCCGGTATCAGCCGGAGAACCATGCAGGAGATATTTGAAAGAGAGAAATGGGAAAAAGTCTTTGAGCAGGTATTTCCGATAAAAAGAAGACTTTCCTGTGCGGAGATTTTAGAGATGTGCCGCCCGGAGATCAGCCAGCTTTGTCCGGAACCGAAGGAGGGCTGGATGTCCTGCACTTATAAATATGTAACGCACATGTTATATCCGGATCCGGAATATACAAAGGCAGCCGCACCGTATGCAGCGGGTGCTCTGTTTTTCCTGCGCCTGATGCAGTTCTTCTTCGATGAGGAAAGAAAGGCAGTTCCGTTCCATCCGTTTGATGATTTCGCATTACTGACCAAGGAAGAATATTCTCTTTGTGAGCGTGCGGAAGAATATGACCATTTTGTGCATGAATTCCGCGAACAGTATATTTATGAAATGATGCGTTTGAACCGCGAGGCGACTCCGTTTGAAACGCTGGGTCATATTGCCGGTGTTCATCATGTGGCGATGACTGTGGCGCGCGGTCTTCACAAGGCAGGTGTTCCGATCGATCTGGCACTGGCTTCCGGAGCTGCAGCAGGTCATGATCTGGGAAAATTCGGCTGTAAGCCAAATGAGCGGGTTCCGTATCTTCATTATTATTATACTGCCCAGTGGTTTGATGCATTCCATATGGAGGGCATCGGTCACATTGCAGCTAACCATTCTACCTGGGATTTGGAGCTAGACAATATTTCGGTTGAGAACCTGGTGCTCATTTACGCGGATTTCCGTGTGAAGCAGGAGCGCGATGCCCAGGGAAAAGAGATTACGAAGATTTACAGCTTGAAAGATTCCTTTGATGTAATTTTATCGAAGCTGGACAATGTGGACGAGGCGAAGAAGAACCGCTATCGGGTGGTATACGCAAGACTTCACGAGTTTGAGCGTTATATGCGTGCGCTTGGCGTGGATGTGGATCTGGACGGAAAGCCTCCGGTTCCGGAAGTTGCGAAAAATATCGTTCTTCAGGACAAGGACCAGATCAACAAATCATTCGTATTTTTTGGAATCGAGCATAATATCGACGTTATGCATCGCCTTGGTACAGAGCGCCAGTTTGGTAATATTTTAGAGGCGGCCAGAAGTGAAAAGGACTGGAAGAATGTGCGTGCGTATTTAAATATGTTTAACGAGTATTCCATCCATCTGAATCATAAACAGAAACGTCAGACGCTGACATTTTTATATGAACTTCTTCTAAATAAAGAAGGAGATATCCGAAGACAGTCTGCGACATTGATGGGTAAGATTTTTGCAGATTTTAACGCGGGTTACCGCAAGGAGCTTCCGAAAGGTATGGCAGATCCGGATGAAAAGACGGTTCTGGCGCTTTGGGAGGAAACACTGGAGCAGCTGGTGTGTCCGGATTACCGCCTGACGATCCAGCAGAAACATAGAATCCAGATTTCCTTAAAATTCCTGATGACTGCAGCCATGGAGCGCAGCGCAGAGAAACTTCGTCAGGAATTCTTTGATATTTTTATGAAATGGTTCGAAGGTCCTAAAGATCTGGACGAGGATTCCATTTTCTATTTGCTGGATACGGTTTTCACCATGCCATTGGAGCTTTGTGCAAAGGGAGACCGTCTGGAAAAACTGGTGGATTTTGCCCTGACACAGATGAACTATCCGAGCGAGAAGGTCCGCATTGCAGCGATCCGTGTACTGAAAGTCCTGACGGGAGCTGTGACTGCAGAACACCCGTGTTATGCGAGAGTCTGCGAGGCAGCCAAGACCATGAACCCGGATTCCATAACCATGCTGTTCCTGCAGTATCGTATTTTTACAAATCTCCGTATAGATACGAAAGAACAGCGCAGAATTTTATATGAAAATGACGTCGTGAGCGACATTTTCCTTGAAAATCTGAAGTCTGCAACTCCGTGGATCATCAAGGCGGTCAATATTAAGCTTCTGGCGGACCAGGTGGATCACGGAAGAAGAGAGCACCTGCTTCATATCTGCTCTCATTTTTCAAACCTGATCAAAGTCAGCGAGCAGGTTGGTGTCCGTCACGATGCAGGCCGTGCGCTGTTGAGACTGGCGCACCTTCTGTCTACGGATCAGAGAAATGAGATCGCAGTAGAATTATTGAAGGGCTTGGAAGTAGGTGAGTACGAAGTTTCCAAATATATTCCGGAGTACCTCGGAGAATTTGCGCTCTGGCTGCCGCCGGAACAGCTGGATGACTTGATCAAGCGTCTTCATACGCTGCTTGCCAACGGCAATGAGCGTGTGGTTTCCGTTGCCCTTGACACCCTTGGAGTTCTTCTGGAGTGCTATTCCAGATATCCGGTCCGTTTTGAAGAGGCGGAGGGCGTTGCCCAGAACCGCAAGATCAAGCTGATGGGACTGATCCTCGGCTGTCTGGCAAATTACAGAGAGCAGGTTCGTCAGGAGGCAATGCTTGTGATCGGCCAGCATGTATTTGGCTCCGAGCGCATGGCAGAGTGGGATAAGAATGACTTGTTCTCTCTGTGTTCCAAGAAGCTTCTCTTCTTATTAAATGAAAACAAAGGCGGAGAGCTGAGTTTGTATTACCGCGCAGCCCTGTCTTCCCATATTTACCGTTTTATGTCCAGATACCAGCTTTTCAGCGGAAGCGTGGGCTTGAAAGGACGTTATAAAATTGCGTTTTTCCCGGGCACATTTGACCCGTTTACGTTATCTCACAAGGAAATCGCGAGAAAGATCCGTGAGCTTGGATACACCGTGTATCTGGCGGTGGACGAATTCTCCTGGTCCAAGAAAACACAGCCGCACCTGATCCGCCGCCAGATTGTCAACATGTCTGTGGCAGACGAATTTTATGTGCATCTGTTCCCGGATGATATGCCGATCAACATTGCAAGTCCGAAGGACCTGAAAACATTAAAAGAGACGTTTCCGAACATGGATGTTTATATGGTGGTGGGTTCTGATGTGATCAACAATGCAAGCTCTTATAAGAAGGAGCCGTACGAGCATTCCATTCACAGTATGAACCACATCGTGTTCCGCCGTGCAGGCGAAGCGCATCCGGAAAATCTTTACGACGGAATTACCGGAGATGTGGTAGAGTTGGAACTTCCTGCGGATCTGGAGCACATCAGCTCCACCAGAATCCGTGAGAATATCGACCACAACCGCGATATTTCCAACCTGATCGACCCAATCGTTCAGGAGTTTATTTACCACAACGGTCTTTATCTCCGTGAACCGGAGTTTAAACCGATCATCCGTGCAAAAGCGATCGGATTTGACAATGAATCCGCAGAGAATCAGCAGCTTCTCCAGGAACTGGAGCAGACGATCTTAGCAGGAAATCCGGACAGTGGAGCGATCATATCTAGAATCCGCCGCAATCAGGAAAATCTAATCGTTCTGCGAAATTCCGCAGACCATGACCGTCCGGTAGGTTTTGTGAGCTATAAAGACCTGCATTCGGAGGAATTATTCGGCGTTCTCCGCAACATGGAGCTGGCGAATGCAGTCCGCAGAAAGACCAGCAGAGAGGCACTTTTGATCACCGGTATTTTTACCCGTGAAAACGGAGTGCGCGATGGAGAGGCGATCCGCGATACGGCTCAGCTGCTGCTGGTGGAAGTGATCACACAGGCTCTGGCAAAGAACTATAGCTACAGCCTTTATGTGGCAGAGCGCGGAATTACATCAAAACAGGTGCTTTTTGCATTAGAACGTCAGGGATTTGTACGTCCGGATATTGCAGAAGACCACGAAAAGCGCACGATTTACTGTGTTGATATGCATGAACCGCTGATGCTCCTGCATAACTTAGATACGACGATCAAGGAACCGTTTGCAAGCAGTCCTTTGATCTTAGAGCAGATAGAGAAAAATCATGAAAAACTGCAGCTGGCGCTGACAAAACTGTATCCGGGCAATCTGGTGGTATCGCTGTCTTCCGCAGTAATGCATCACAGACTGGTAGACCGTATCACTTCCTTGAACGGTGTACCGAAAGAGCCGCTGGTTCCGAGAAAACTGGGCGACAATATGTGCGTTCCGTTTGGTAAGATCCTTCGCGGCAAGGTGGTTCCGAATACCGTTACGAAGACATTGCATACAGATAAGGTATATGAGCCGGATCTGAAATCTTACACCATTGAACCGTTCCCGTTCTATTCTCCGCTGGAGAGCCAGATCAAGATGATCAAATCCTTCGAGCGTCCGGTCATTCTCGTGGATGATCTGGTGCATAAGGCAGACCGTCTGCAGGCATTGGCTCCGAGTCTTCGCGAGGCGGAGATTCCGATCAAAAAGGTTGTGGTTGGTGTGATCTCCGGATACGGACGCGATCTGATGCAGAGCTTCCACCTTCCGGTTGAGGCCATTTACTCCATGCCAAATCTGCGTCAGTGGTTTGTGGAATCTACGCTGTATCCGTTCATTGGCGGAGATACGGTCCGCAGAGATGAATTTGAGGTGGCGGGACTTCAGCCGTCGGTCAATATGATCCTTCCGTACGCAACACCGAAGCTTTCCGGCTGCAGCCGCGAGGCACTTTACGAGCTTTCTGCATGCTGTATCGAGAATTCCAGAGATTTATTCCGCCTGCTGGAGAGTGAATACCGCAGACAGTTTGCGAAAAACCTGACTCTTTCCAGATTATCTGAGGCAGTTATTTTACCGCTGATCCCGGACAAAGGAAGCTGTATGGATTACGATGAAAATCTGGCAGCGTCCGTATATCTGGATAATGATCTGGAAATGCTTGGACGAATGAAAGAATTTATGTTAGACTAATAGACAATATTTTTTGAGGAGAACACGATTATGATTACATTTTACAACGTAAATGGCCACATCTGCTTTTCTGATATTGCAGATCTGGGCTTTGAGAAAGTGGAGGAGCCTAAGAATGCGGAAGCCCTTACTTGGTTATTCAAAAGAGAGCCGGGCAGCTGCCGTGCATCTTTCAAAGTGGCTGACAAGAAATTCCTTTCCGCGACAGAGGAAAATGTCAGCTGGCTGAACTCCAACAAATTAGAAGAACTGGCTCCGGTTGAGGGAATCCCGTCCTGGGCTGAGGAGATGATCGCAGCAGGAAATGTGCGCGCAGTCAATGTTTCTCATCCGAAATTTGAGGAAATTCTCGCGTTCCAGCCAAAGGAAGGCAAGAAGCGTGTGAACATTCTTGCAATCGGTGACGTTGGAAGCATGCTGTTAACAGGACTTCATCTTCTCGGCGGCGATGTGGTAGAGTCCATCGGTATCTGCGATCTGGAAGAAAAGGTTACTGCACGCTGGGAGTTCGAAGAAAATCAGATCGCATATCCGTGGGATTACGATGCGCTTCCGGAAGTGCACGTGGTAAAACCGGAAGAACTGTTCGACTGTGACGTATTTGTATTCGTTGCCTCCAAGGGTATTCCGGCAGTTGGCAGCGGTATCAAGGACGTTCGTATGTACCAGTTCGAAAATAACTCTAAGATCATCGCTCATTATGCGAAGATGGCTCGTGCAAATAACTTCAAGGGCCTGTTCTGCGCGGTTTCCGACCCGGTTGATCCGCTTGCGAAGACTGCATTCTTAGAGAGCAACAAAAATGAAAACGGTGAGCTGGACTACATGGGTCTCCTTCCGGAGCAGATCCAGGGCTTTGGTCTCGGCGTTATGAATGCAAGAGCAGCTTATTATGCAAAGAGAGATCCGCGTTTCACACAGTTCCTGACAGAGGGACGTTCTTTTGGACCGCACGGACAGGATCTGGTAGTGGCTGATTCCATCGAAAACTACAACGATGAGATCTCTAAAGAGCTGACACAGCTTACCGTGACAGCAAACCTGCATATGCGTGCGATCGGTTACAAACCGTTCGTGGCTCCGGCATTCTCCTCTGGCGCGATTTCCATTTTAATGTGCCTGCGCGGTCAGTGGCATTGCGGTTCCGTATTTATGGGCGGCATTTACATGGGCGTGAAGAACCGCTACACAGCAAACGGTCTGGAGACAGAAGTACTTCCGCTTCCGGAAGCTCTGTACGAACGAATCGTATTTGCAGAGGAGAATCTGAAGAAGATTATCTAAAACCTAAAGGAATCATTTCTATGGAACAGAATAAATTAATGATTATATACCCGCAAAAACGCGGAAAAGAGGGAAGAGAGCGTTTGGACCAGGTCCTTGACTATGCGGTCAGCGGTCTGGATGCAGAAATCTGTGAGGATATGAGACTTCTTTGGGAAGATGAGGCAGAGACCATACCGACCATGAAGTATCAGAACAGACGGATCATTTTCGCAGTTCCGCTCGGAAAGAACGGCGTTAACCGCGGTTATTATGAAGTTCTGGCGTGGCTTCGCACAGGAAAGCAGGTTTTGGAGGGCTCTGTAGCCGGATTTCTGATCGATGCGGACAGCGAACTGTTTACAAAAGCGGCAGCGCGCGAACTGGCGGTGGCGGCAAACGAAGCCGGCTGTGCATTTGTGGGCCGTCCGCTGGTAGAAGGAACAGAATCTCTGGACAATTATATTGTTCAGGCTTCCAACATGAACACAGATAAAATGGGTGCGTACCTGAAGAGCGCCCGTATTCTTACGGAGCAGATTTTGGAGTTTCAGTGGGAGAAAAAAGAGCATCCGCATCTTCTGGTGCTTCATGCCTCCAACCACAAAACGTCCAATACGATGCAGATCTGGAAAGAAGTGCGCGCAAAGATTGAGGATCAGATCGAAATTCAGGAAATCAACCTTCGAAACGGTACTCTGGAGGACTGCTCCGGCTGTCCGTTCAAGATGTGCCTCCATTTTGGTGAGAGAGGGCAGTGTTTCTACGGAGGAGCTATGCAGGATGAGGTATATCCGGCTGTCAAATGGGCCGACGGTATCCTGATGCTTTGTCCGAATTACAACGACGCGCTTTCAGCCAACATGACGGCATTCATCAACCGCCTGACAGCTCTGTTCCGCACCACGAGATTTTATGACAAAGCCATGTTTGCGATCATCGTATCCGGATATTCCGGCAGTGATCTGATCGCAGGTCAGCTGGTAACGGCGCTCAATATGAACAAAACTTTCTTCATGCCAGGAAACTTCTGCATGATGGAAACGGGAAACAGTCCTGGTTCTGCCATGCAGTCGGAAGGGATAGACAACAGGATAAATAGTTTTGCAAATCGTATAATTCGCACTTTAAAGCGATAAAATATTAATTTTATAACAAAAATACATGATAAAACTTTAAAAAAATATAAGAAGTCTGAATTGTTTGACTTGAAAATAAATTCATGATGAGGTATAATGGCTTTGTATCCGGAAAAAAACAATTTTAATGGGTGCAATAAAAAAGAGGAGGGAATTATTTATGAAAAAGAATATTTCCAGATTAACAGCAGTAGCACTTAGCGCAGCTATGTTATTAACAGCTTGTGGCGGCAGCGACACAGCAGCTACAACAGCAGCAGCAAAACAGGACGCAGCAGCAGCTACAACAGCAGCGGCAGCAGCTCCGAGCGGCGACGCAGCAAAATTAACAATGGGTACAGGTGGTACAACAGGTACATATTATGCATTCGGCGGCGTTATCGCTAACGTTATCAACGGCAAAGATATCGGTATCAACATCAACGTACAGTCCACAGGTGCTTCCAAAGCAAATATCTACCTTGTAAACGACGGTGAGGCAGATCTCGCTATCGTACAGAACGACGTTATGGACTATGGTTACAAGGGAACAGACCTTTTCGCAGAAGAAGGCGCAGCTGACCAGTTCAACACAGTTGCAGCTCTTTACGCTGAGGTTTGTCAGGTTGTAGCTACAAAAGACATCACATCCATCGAAGACTTAAAGGGTAAGAGAGTTTCCGTTGGTGACGCAGGTTCCGGCGTAGAGTTCAACGCTCGTCAGATCCTTGAGGCTTATGATATTTCCTTCGAAGATATCAGCGTAAACAACCTTGGTTTCGGTGATTCTTCCGACGCTTTAAAAGATGGTAAGATCGATGCATTCTTCTGTACAGCAGGTGCTCCGACAACAGCTATCGTAGAGCTTGCTACAACAAACGACATCAACCTTCTTGCAATTGACGATGAGCACGCTGCAAAACTTGCAGAGGCTTACCCGTTCTATACAACATACCCGATCCCGGGCGGTTCCTACAAGGGTGTTGATGAGGACGTTCAGACAGTTGCTATCAAAGCTACTCTGATCGCTTCTCCGAAGCTCAGCGAAGATGTTGTTTACAACTTAACAAAAGCTATCTTCGAAAACAAAGAAGAGATCGCTGGCGCACACGCAAAGGGTGCAGAGCTTAGCACAGAGTACGCTACAACAGGTATCTCCGTTCCGTTCCATCCGGGTGCTGAGAAATACTTCAAAGAAGTAGGCGCTCTTAAATAATTCCTTTGAAAAATAAGAAATTAACATTTACAGCAATGGCTGCAATAATGGTTGTCGTTATTGCAGCCATTCTGACCTTTACATTTCGAAGCGGAAAGGATCTTGTCTTGAGGAACGGAGACACGAATGAAGAAATTGCCCGCTTCCGTGTTTCAGAAGGGGATGAATTTTCCGTAACATTCATCCATTCCGTCAATCAGTATCCGCTGACTGACGTATATGAGATCCGTGACGGTAAGATTTATGTAGTACGCACGATCTACAACAACTTCGGTGCCGGTGTCCAGACGGAGATCGAAGACGGGCAGACACTGGAAATCAATGAAAACGGAGAAATGGTCGTTTCCGGTTTTAATATGGAAATGCCATGGCTTTCGTACATCGTAGGTACGGTCTCTGACCATACACTTACGTTACATGGGGAAGAAATCAGTTTAAGGGAACTTTGCGGACGTAACAGCAAAGTTGCTTTTTCAGTCGAGAAGTAACAGGCTGTGCCTGCATTGCTTTCCTGTAAAAAAGATAGATTTATCACCTTTGGCTCTCCGCCGGGTGACTGATTCTAAAAACAAAAAAACAATAGGAGGGACTTGAGATGGCAAAAGAAAACTTAAAAGTCAACACAGCTCCGGCAGAAGATGCTTCCACTGGTTCTGCGGCAGACGTTGATGCCATTATGAAAAAGTATGACAGAGAGTCCAACGTCCGTATTTGGGAAGGAAAACCGAAGATGATCATCGGTTACCTGTTAGCTGCATTCTCTGTACTTATGCTCTACATGAACCTGTTTGCGAACTGGGATGAGCGTGTAAGACGTTCTCTGTTCGTAGGTATTGTTATTATCCTTGTATTCCTTGTATACCCGGCGAAAAAAGGTACATCTAAAGTAAACCATGTTCCGTGGTATGACATTATCCTGATGATTCTTGGAAGCGGAGCATTCTTCTACTTCGTTATCAACTTCAAAGAGATCATCAGCCATGCAACACGTATCAGCCAGATTGAAGTATACGTTGGTATCATCGGTATTCTCGTACTTATGGAGGCTTGTCGTCGTTCCGTAGGTGTTCCGATCCTTGTAGTAGCATCCTGCTTTATTGCTTACGCATTCTGGGCCGGATTTGATCAGGGACGTGAGTTCCAGCAGATTCTGAAATCTGTAATCTACAACCTGTTCTACACAACAGGCGGTGTAATCGGTACTCCGATCGGTGTATGTTCTACATATATCGCGCTGTTTATTTTATTCGGTGCCTTCCTTGAGGCGACCGGTATTTCCGAGTTCTTCATTCAGTTAGCAAACTCCATCGCAGGTGCTTCTGATGGTGGTCCGGCGAAAGTTGCCGTTATCTCCTCAGCACTTTGCGGTATGGTATCCGGTTCTTCCGTAGGTAACACAGTTACTACTGGTTCTGTTACAATCCCGCTTATGAAGAAGACCGGTTACAAAGGTGAGTTCGCAGGTGCCGTAGAGGCGGCTGCTTCCACAGGTGGTCAGATCATGCCGCCGATCATGGGTGCTGCAGCATTCCTTATGGCAGAGATGGTAGGTGTTCAGTACAGTGAGATCGCGTTCCGCGCAATCTTCCCGGCTCTCCTTTACTTCGTAGGTATCTTCATTACCGTACATCTTGAGGCGAAGAGACTCGGCCTGAAAGGTATCTCCAAAGAGGACCTTCCGAAGTTCTTCCCGTTATTTATCAGACAGGGTTACCTTCTGATCCCGCTCGTTGCTCTTGTAGCAATGGTTATGATGGGCTTCACTATGTCCCGTGCAGCTGTAGCTGCTTCCGCTCTTGCAATCCTTGTAAGTATTCCGAACAAGAAGACAAGAATGAATCCGGAGCGTTTCGTTGGCGCTCTTGAGACAGGTGGTAAGAATACACTTTCCGTAGCTGTATCCTGTGGTATTGCAGGTATCATCGCAGGTGTTGTAACAATGACAGGTCTTGGCCAGATCCTTATCTCCGCAATCGTTGGTGTTGCAGGCGATAAAGTTATCGTTGCTCTGTTCCTTACAATGCTTACATGTATCGTACTTGGTATGGGTGTTCCGACAACTGCCAACTACATCATCATGGCTACAACATGTGCTCCGATCCTTGTAAACGGTATGGGCATCAACCCGATCGCAGCGAATATGTTCGTATTCTACTTCGGTATCGTTGCTGATATCACTCCGCCGGTAGCTCTTGCGGCTTACGCAGGCTCCGCGATCGCGAAGTCCAACCCGATGAAGACGGCGTTCAACGCGTCCCGTCTTGCAATTGCAGCGTTCGTAGTACCGTATATCTTTGCTCTGAACCCGGCAATGCTCTTCATCGATGCCGGTGTGATTGATGTAGCACTCATCGTAGTTACATCCTTAATCGGTCTGTTCGGTATCGCAGGCGGTCTTGAAGGCTACATGTTCAACAACATGAACGTAGTTCAGAGACTGATGGCTGTTGTTGGCGGTCTTTGCATGATGATCCCGGGTACAATGACTGATATCATCGGTGTTGTACTGGTTGGTGCATCCTGTGCTTGGCAGATGGCTGAGAAGAAGAAAAAAGCAGTTGCTTAATTCTACTAAAATCAGAAATTCTAATTGAATACATAAAAATGACCGGGGGTCCTGAATTGGGCCCCCGGTTTTACGTTGCCATATATGACCAAGAAATGCCTGGGAGACGTTTTTCTTGGTTGCCCGAAATTCGTTCTGGATGATGGATACTATAAAAGCACCGAGATGATCATGCATAGAACTCCGCCAATAAACGTCGGGATCATCACTGCCGCCGCCGTCCACTTCCAGCTTCCGGTCTCTTTTCGTATCGTCAGACAAGTGGTGGAACATGGCCAGTGAAACAGCGAGAAAACCGCCATGCAGACAAAAGTCTTAAATGTCCACCCATGGGCAGTCAGCAATGTAAAAAGTCCGGATACATCGTCCATATCCACTAAGTGCCCGGTTTGCATATAGGCCATTAAGATGATCGGAAGGACAATCTCATTTGCCGGAAATCCAAGGATAAACGCTATCAGGATTACGCCATCCAGTCCCATCAAACGGCCAAGCGGTTCGAGAAAATCGGAGCATATTGTAAGGAGTGTGGGTGCTTCTTTAAGTGCACTGGTTATTTCCGACATGCTTGCTTCTGCCGCAGCCTTCCAGGTTATACCGTCCGAAATCGTAATATTTGCCATGACCCAGATCAAAAGTCCCGCGGGTGCCGCCACAACGATTGCCCGCCCGAGGACAAATAACGTGCGGTCAAAAACAGAACGTACAATGACTTTTTTTATCTGTGGACGGCGATAGGGCGGCAGTTCCAGTGTAAATGAAGAGGGAAGACCTTTCAGCAAGGTGTGAGAAAGAAGCCAGGATACAGCCATCGTGACAGCGACACCAAGAAGAACGAAACCTGTAAGCAATAGAGCAGAGAAGAGGCCGGAGGATCCGGCGGAAGTCTTGGAAGATACAGGACTGCCGGCAGAAATGCCCATCACTCCCAGCGAGATCATGGTGATCAAAAGCGGAAACCGTCCGTTGCAAGGAACCAGGCTGTTGGTCAAAATTGCAATGAGCCGTTCTCTCGGAGAGTCGATGATCCGGCATCCGGTGACGCCGGCGGCATTGCATCCCAGTCCCATAGCCATGGTCAGGCATTGTTTTCCACAGGCGCCGCAGCAGTGAAAGGCACCGTCCATATTGTAGGCAATGCGGGGGAGAAGTCCAAAGTCCTCCAGCAAAGTAAACAGAGGAAAAAAGATGGCCATTGGAGGAAGCATGACCGAAACGATCCATGCAACGACCCGGTACACACCGTAAATCGAGGCACCAATGAGCCAATCCGGGAGTCCGGATTCCATTGCAAGATCCAAAAGCACCGGCTCGAAACGGAAGAACAGATCCCATAGCACTGCAGAGGGATAATTGGCTCCAGTGATCGTCAGCCAGAACACACCGGTAAGCAAAAGCAGCATGCAGAGTGTGCCTGTGATACGGCCGGTAACAATTCGGTCCAGCCGTTCTTCACGGGAGCGGTAGTTGGTATTCGTATATTCCACAGTCTGGGCGACCAATTGTTCCGGCTCGAATAAATCCGGAAGAATATGTGGACAGTCGTGTGTCGCATCGGGGGAATATGTGGATAAAAAGGCTTTCAAACGGTCCAGGCCATCCTGCTCTCTGGCGCGGCATGGAATCACCGGGATTCCCAGCTCTCGTTCCAGCAATGGAAAATCGATCACAATTCCCTTTCGTGCGGCTTCGTCGCAGAGATTGATACAGAGGACCGGCGAAAAAGGTATGGTTTTTTCGGAAAAATCGGGAAAAAGCTCCAGAAGCTGCCTCAAAAGATATAATCCGCGTTCCAGACAAGTTGCATCACAGATCAACAGCAGAAAATCGTAGTCCGCAGTCTCCACATAACGCCGGGTTACGGCTTCTTCTTCAGAGCGGGTGTCGAAGGAATAAATACCCGGCAGATCTGCCACAGAAAAAGAAGTTCCGTTGCATTCAAATTCCCCGAACGTGCAAGAAACGGTCACTCCCGCCCAGTTTCCGGTGTGCTGGCGCATGCCGGTGAGAGCGTTGAAAATCGTGCTTTTTCCCACATTTGGATTTCCGACCAGTGCGATCCGCCGCGTCATAGGATCACCTCCGGATCAGGAGAGGAAGACGCGCTGCTAAGACAACCGGTGGGGAAGTCTTCGGAACATTCCTCCACAAAAATCAGGCGGCTGTCTTCTTCACGCAATGCGATTACTGCATTTCGCACCAGATATGCTGCAATATTGCCTTTCGGCCGTTTCATAACACAGGAGATCTGGGCTCCCGATGTAAAACCAAGATCACGCAATCGTCCCGCCATTCGTTCATCATTTCCAAGAAACACTACTTTGCCCGATGTGCCGGGATTTATATTACTCAATGGAAGTACCATGCAATCACTTCAATCGAAATTCGCTTATCAATGAAATATGAGAGAAGTGAGGTGATGGTGCATGTTTGCGAGAGAAATTTATTAGATGGGGTTTTCGGCAATATTATAAAATCACCTTCACTGGCGCATCGATCTGCATCGAATTCTCCGTCACCACACAATCATACGCCCAGACTTTTACACCGCGTCTTTTGGCATTCGCCAGCGCCTCCGCAAATGCCGGATGGCGTTCTGCATGCGGCGCAAACGCTGTGATCCCTTTCATCTGGATCACAAAAAGCACCGCCGTGCCAAAACCGTGCTCCGCAGCATCTGCCAGCTCGTCGATGTGCTTCACACCGCGCTCCGTCGGAGCATCGGGGAACATCGCCGTGCCGTCCATATCCAGCGTCACGCCTTTTACTTCCATCAGCCACGGCTTGCCGGAGTCCTCAAAAGCCAGGTCGAACCGGGACTGGCCGTACTTCACCTCGCGGCGCACATTCTGCGGCCGCGGGCAGAATGGGAGGCCGTCGCCGGTGGTCAGCCACTCGTAAGCAGCCTGGTTCGGAGCCTGCGAGTCGATATTCACCCAAGTATAAGTTGTGCCTGTTTCGGCGGTAAGATCGGAGCCGGATGCCCGAAGTGCTTCTGCAGAAACTTCGTTCCGGCACCGTGCGGCACCGGCCCGGACTGGCTTTGCAGCGCCGATCAGAGAATATTCCGTCTTTCGGCCGGAGGCCACGGCGTCCGGGTGATACTGCAGCACCACCGGCGCGCCTGGGAGCAGCAGCTCCCTGAGACGGCCCGTATTCTTCACATGACACACCACTTCACGTCCGCCTACCATCACATGAGCCAGAAAGCGGTTCGGGCGGGAAAGAAACGTTCCCACCAATGTATTTTCATAAAACATAATGGTACTCCTTATATTCCAGTCTGACTCGGCTCACAATATATCCAGACAGAGACAGCGAAATCAATGCCGGGAGAATTGGCCGAGAGAATCATGCTTTCAGTATAACATAAAATTGACATGCCCCAATCGAGTTTTTCATATTTTTTCGCTTGTCCGGTTGACAATCCGCCCAGAATATAGTAAGACTTTTTTATATGTGTTTCTGTCTCACGTTACCGCAGAAAAGCGACGAGTTTCGCCGCGGACGATTCATTTTCAGATTACCGAGGATAAGAAAGCACATGAACAGGAACCTTGAATTGATAAAAATAAATATGGAGGTCAAAGTATGAGCGACTTCATCAATGTAGCAGGAATCTTCGGCGAAAACGTATTCAACGACAGTGTGATGCGTGAGCGTCTCCCGAAGAGCGTATATAAAAAATTAAAACAGACCATCGAAGACGGCAGCGAACTGGATCCGTCCATCGCGGACGTAGTTGCCCAGGCGATGAAAGAATGGGCGGTTGACCATGGTGCAACCCACTATACCCACTGGTTCCAGCCGATGACCGGCGTAACCGCTGAGAAACATAACTCCTTTATCAGCACTCCGGATGCCAACGGCAAGATCCTGATGGAACTTTCCGGTAAAGAACTGATCAAAGGTGAGGCAGACGGTTCCTCATTCCCGACCGGCGGACTCCGCGCCACATTCGAGGCCCGCGGATATACCACATGGGACTGCACATCTCCGGCGTTCCTGAAAAAAGACGCGACCGGTGTAACACTCTGCATTCCGACTGCATTCTGCTCCTATGGCGGCGAAGCGCTGGATAAAAAGACTCCGCTCCTTCGTTCCATGGAAGCCGTTGATAAACAGGCAACAAGAATCTTCCACCTCTTCGGCCACACAGATGTAAAACGTGTAACACCGTCCGTAGGCCCGGAGCAGGAGTATTTCCTGGTGGACAGAGATAAATATTTACAGAGAAAAGACCTGGTATACACAGGCCGCACCCTTTTTGGCGCAATGCCGCCGAAGGGTCAGGACACCGATGACCATTACTACGGCGTTATCGACGAGCGTATCGGCGCGTTCATGAAAGAGCTCAACGAAGAACTCTGGAGACTCGGTGTAACTGCGAAAACACAGCACAACGAGGCGGCTCCGGCACAGCATGAGCTTGCTCCGATCTACGCGATCGCAAACCTGGCTGCAGACCACAACCAGCTGGTGATGGAGACCATGCGTAAAGTTTCTCAGCGTCACGGCCTCGCATGTCTGCTCCATGAAAAACCGTTCAAAGGTGTAAACGGCTCCGGTAAACACAACAACTGGTCCCTTTCTTCCGACACAGGTATCAATATGCTTGAGCCGGGTGTGACACCGCACGAAAATATCCAGTTCCTTCTGGTTCTGGCGTGCATTATGAAGGCGGTTGACACCCATGCAGACTTGCTCCGCCAGTCCGCAGCAGTTCCGGGCAATGACCACCGTCTCGGCGCTCACGAGGCTCCGCCGGCGATCATTTCCATGTTCCTGGGCGACCAGTTGGAGGATGTGATCAACCAGCTTTGCTGCACAGGCGCTGCAAGCCATTCCAAAGGCGGCGGCACAGTAAAGACCGGTGTAACTACCATCGTAGATTTTGATCAGGATACAACCGACCGCAACCGCACATCACCGTTTGCGTTTACGACAAACAAATTTGAGTTCCGTATGGTTGGTTCTTCCGACTCCGTATCCGCTGCAAATGTGGTGCTCAACACAATCGTAGCCGAGGCATTCAAGGAGGCGGCAGACGAGCTGGAGAAGGCAGAAGACTTCAATTTGGCAGTCCATGACATGATCAAGGATCTCTTTGAGAAACACAGAAGAATCATCTTCAACGGCAACGGCTATACACAGGAATGGGTAGAAGAGGCTGAGAGAAGAGGACTTCCGAACCTCCGCTGCATGGTAGATGCGATCCCGGCACTGGTGACAGATAAGGCAATCAAGCTGTTCACAAGCTTCGGTGTATACACAGAATCAGAGCTCCTCGCCCGTGCAGTGATCGAGTACGAGGCATATGTAAAGACCATCAACGTAGAAGCAAGAACGATGCTCGACATGGCCGGAAAACAGATTGTTCCGTCTGTGATCCGCTACACAACCTTTATGGCACAGTCCGTCAATACAATCCAGAAGGCATGCGCATACGCCGATGTAAGTGTTCAGACAGACATGTTACTGGAAATGTCCAAGCTTCTTGGCGAGATGAAAGCTGCAATGAGCGAGCTTGAGAAGAATCTTGAAACGGCGAATACATTCAAGGATATGGAGAAGTGCGCGCATTTCTATTATGATATGATTGTACCGGCAATGAACCGTCTTCGCGAGCCGGCAGACAAGCTGGAGATGCTCGTAGACAAGACATACTGGCCGTTCCCGAGCTATGGAGATATGATTTTTGAAGTGTAAGTGAATTAGGGATTTAAGTGAGTACGCATTCTGTATTAACAGGGTGCGTACTTTTTTGAATTGCTTCTTTGGGTTTGCCTGATATTACGCAAGTGTCGCCGTTAAGATGCATTCAAAAACTGCCGGCAATCAATACCGGCAGTTTGCAAAATTTTATTCTATTAAACCCCTATATTACATCTCAAATCAACTCGCTTCAAATCAACCCGGACCATTGGTCTGATACTGCGTCAGATTTCCGCCGGAAGATCCCGAAGAACCAGAAGAACTTCCCGGAGCCGCCTGAGTATTACCGCCAGAACCATTCACAGATTGGCTGCTTGTGTCTACATATCCCGCACCCGGGCCAATCGCCGTCGAACTGGATGAAACTGTTTCGGAAGATGTTGGCACATTGCCGGAATTCGGAGCAGTAACAATACTTCCGGAAGTTGCATCTGCAGTACCGGTTCCTGGAGCCGTTGCTGAACTTGACGAACTTGTCACTCCGCTCGATGTACCCGGTCCGCCGGAACCCGAACTTGGTGTCACCACAGTTACACCAGCAGAACTTGAACCAGTACCAGATGTGCCGGAAGCAGACGAATCAGCTGTATTGCCTGGAGCTGTGCCAACGCCCGGTGTCACAGTTCCGGTAGTTATATTTTCACTGGTCGAACCGGTCGGAGAATTATATACACTGCCGGCAGAACCGCCGTCAATCGCCGAAGCCTCGTTCTGGCACACACCGTCCTGGTCAAATGTATAATTCACACCGTCAATCGTATAAGAACCATTGGAGACCATCTTGCCATCCGCCGGATTCAGATAATAATACTTGCCGTCGATCAACAGCCATCCGGAAATCATATGGCCGGACTCGCTGAAATAGTACCAGGTGCCATCAATTTCCTTCCAGCCAACCGACATCTTGCCGGATTTCGTATCCATATAGTACTTATTCGTACCGTCACTCTGCCATCCGGTCACCATACGTCCATCCGTATGCAGATAATAATACCGGCCGTCCAGCTGGATCCATCCGGTCATCATCGTGCCGTCCTCAGCAAAATAATACCAATCTTCACCGATCTTCGTCCACTTCATCGCCACGTCGCCGTCCGGATTGAAGTAGTACGTCTTATTATCAATGGTCTGCCATCCGGTCACCATCGTACCGTCTGACTTCAGATAATAATACTTGCCGTCCAGATTTGCCCATCCGCGCACCAGTTTGCCATCCGTATTAAAATAATAATACTGACCATCCATCAGGCGCCATCCGGTTGCCATCGAACCATCGGCCTTCATAAAGTAGTAGTCATCACCGATGCGCAGCCATCCGGTTACCATCGCGCCATTCAGAAGATAATAATATTTATCATCTACAAACAGCCATTCATTGGCCATACGTCCGTCTGATTTCAGGTAGTACCACTGCTCATCGATCTTTTTCCATCCGGTCTGCATCTGTCCGGTTTCCGGAAGAAGATAATAAAACTCATTGTTCTGCAGAAGCCATCCTTTGTGCTGCGTGCCGTCTTCCTTCAAATAATACCAGCTCTGACCGTCGTTGATCCATCCGGTCTGCTTTACATAATCATCATAATAGAACCACTGACCATTGATCAGTCTCCAGCGGTCAGAAGGAAGTTTCGAAGAAATATCCTTCAATGCAAAGTTAATATCAACCGCACCGGAAATACCATTGATCTCGCCCTGATTGGTTGCCTGCCAGATCGCTGCACCCGTATACGTCGGCTTTACATCATATCTTGCCGCCCAGACATCATAATGGAGCTTCGTCATATCGATCTTATTAGAAAGCCAGTAATCATTGGAGTACACCATCGGATAATAACCGGCATTCTCGATCTTCTGACAGAACGCATTGATGATCTCTGAAAGCTTTGCCGGTTCCAGCGCACTCATCTCCGAAGACTCCACATCAATGACAACCGGATAAGAGATCGGATAATCCTTGATCAGGTTCAGGACAAAATCAGCCTCAGCCTCGGCCATAGCAGTTGTAGTCGCATAAGAATAAATATACGCACCGACTTTAATGCCTGCATTATGCGCCGCAACCGCATTGGTTCCAAAATACGGATCCACCTCATTGTTATATCTGGTGCCCAGCATCACAAACTTTACATCATCCGCCGCAACCTTCGCCCAGTCAATGGTCTGCTTCCAGTGAGAAACATCGATACCACGCTCATAAACACCGGTAATTGAAGAACCGTCACTCGCCTGGTAAGCGCCATTCGCCATCTTCTCCCAGACAGCCGCATAAGCAGTACCCGGCACAGCCGCAAGAACAGTCGAAACAGAAATCGCAGTACCAAGAACCAGTGCAGCCAGTCGTTTGTTTGACTTCATTCAAACTCCCCCTATCTTATGTATCGAAATCCATCAGGGCACACTGCACCCATAATAGATACTTTATCTAAGCACAGTATAGCATAACTTTACCAATACGTCTCGAAAAATTTTATACAAAATGCGGCAATATTAACGCAAAAAAACCGCCCGGCACACAAGATATAGCCGGACGGTCCAATTATGTACTTATTTCTTCATGCCGATGCCGGCAAACTCCGGATCCTTCATGATCTTCTTAAAATAATCCTTCGCGTACCGGTACATCACCAGCGTATAATCACCAAACTCCTCGCCCACACTGCTCTTATAAACAGCCCACAGGCACCAGAGGAAGCCGCCCAGCGCAATGTACGAGTAGTATACGAAACGCTCTTCAGCCGTTGCCTCGCGGCCGAGATACACATTGAAAAGGCGCTCAACCTCATCCGGATTATAATACGAGTAGATAGCGCACATACTCACATCAATCAGCGGATCACACATACCGGCATATTCCCAGTCAATGAGCTTGATGTTACCATTCGGCAAGAAAAGGAAATTATCACAGACACTGTCAATGTGAGACAGTACCTTCGGACGATTCAGGCGGTCCAGTCGGTTCATCAGCTGTACCATGTTCATCTTCACATCCTGATAATCCTCAAACAGCTTACGCTCATAACCAGCGCAGATGGACTCATAAAAACCGATCCGCTCGCGGATATCAAACCGATGGCCTACACGGATAAAAGAATTATGGAGCTGCTTCACAAGATCCATACAGCGTTCCACATCGTTCCAGTCCCTGGCATTGCTGGTCCGCACACCCTCATAATACTCCGAGATCTTATATCCGGTCTCGCCGTTCATATAGATCACATGCTCCGTAATACCGAGTCCCTTTACCGAATCATACACCTCTTTTTCCTGCTTCCGGTTGATCAAAAGGTCCGTGCCCGGTCCCGGAATGCGGCAGATATAAGAGCGGTCCTTCGCCCGGAACAAGAACGATTTGTTGGTCATGCCTGCCTTCAGACAGCGGATATCCGTGATCTCAGATTCCGGAATATGCAGCACATCCGAAACAAGCGCCATCGCTGCATTATTAGAACTGTGGAGATACTTCTCGTCAAACACACGAAGCTCCTCCAGGTTTTCAAACTCATACACCTGATTCTCCGGCTGTTTATTGATATACATCTCCGGAACAACAAACTTCGTCTTACCCGGAATACGATCTGCAACGGTACCATTCAAAAGATCCATCAGCACCTGCTCCCAGTACATCTGCTCTGTACCAGGTGTATGGTAATA
>SVDR01000108.1 GCA_015057755.1 Lachnoclostridium sp. | reverse complement strand
GATCGGTGTTAATGTTTCTGCTCTTGAGAGATTCGAGAACGATTCCACAGTTTGCATCAACTGCTTAGTTGAGGCTGGTCTCGTTAAACACGCGCAGGACACAGTTAAGATCCTTGGTAACGGCGAGTTAACAAAGAAACTTAACGTGAAAGCTAACGCATTCAGTGAGTCTGCAAAGGCTAAAATTGAGGCATTAGGTGGAACCTGCGAGGTGATCTAATATGTTAAAAGCTATTCAGAGCGCATTTAAGGTGAAAGAAGTCCGTGAGCGACTTCTTTACACCTTCCTGATGCTTGTTGTTATTCGAATCGGTTGCTGTCTTCCGATTCCGGGCGTTGATGCAAGTTATCTTTCAAATTTCTTTGATGCTCTTGCAGCTTCCGGCATGGGATTCATCAATATGATGACTGGCGGTTCTCTCGCTTCCATGTCCATCTTCGCTCTGAGCATTAGCCCGTATATCACATCTTCCATCATCATGCAGCTCATGACGATTGCAATTCCGAAACTTGAGGAAATGCAGAAGGAAGGTACTGAGGGCAAGAAGAAGATCGCAGAGTACAGCAGATATCTTACAATCGCTCTTGCTGTTATCGAGGCAACTGCTATGGCAGTAGGTCTTGGCGGCCAGGGACTGATCGTAGAAAGCCACAGAAACTTCTGGGGTTATCTGACAGTAGTAGCAGCTATGGTAGCTGGTACTGCAATGCTCATGTGGATCGGTGAAAGAATCACAGAGAAGGGCGTTGGAAATGGTATTTCTATCGTTCTCATCGTCAACATCATTTCTGGTTTACCGCAGGATATCATGTCCTTATACCAGAGATTTATGGCAGGAAAGTCTGTTGCAGTAGCAGTGGTTGCAGCTCTTATTGTAATTGCAGTAATCCTCGCAACAGTTATCTTTGTACTTGTTTTAAATGGCGCAGAGCGCCGCATTCCGGTACAGTACAGCAAGAAGATGCAGGGTCGCAGAATGATCGGCGGTCAGTCCAGCCACATTCCGTTAAAGGTTAACACTGCTGGTGTTATCCCGGTAATCTTTGCTTCTTCCATCATGTCCTTACCGGCAATGATCGCACAGTTTTTCACCGTTGACTATTCTTCCTTCGGTGGAAAGATTATTATGGCACTTAGCTCTTCCAACTGGTTCAGACCGGAAATGCCGGGTTATTCCGTTGGTTTGGTATTATACATCTTATTGATCGTACTGTTTGCGTACTTCTACACATCCATTACTTTCAATCCGATGGAAGTTGCTAATAATATGAAGAAAGCCGGCGGCTTTATTCCGGGTATTCGTCCGGGTAAGCCAACATCCGAGTATCTCGACAATGTTCTCAACAACATCGTATTTATCGGTGCTTGTGGTCTGATCATTGTTTGTCTGGTACCGATTATTGCATCCGGTATCTTCAACGTAGGATCCCTCTCCTTCGGTGGAACATCCTTAATCATTATCACAGGTGTTATCCTTGAGACAATGAAGCAGATCGAGTCCATGATGATGGTAAGAAATTACAAGGGATTCTTAAACGATTAATTATAAGAAACGATGACAGCAGTATCGTGAATATCCGAAACGGGCGGAATAGATTCCGTCCGTTTTTTCGGGTAACTGTGTCTTCAAGGCTTACAGGTCAATGGAGGTAATTTATGATGAAAATTATTATGTTAGGCGAACCTGGTGCCGGAAAAGGAACACAGGCCATGCGGATTACTGAGAAATATCAGATTCCGCATATCTCTACAGGGGACATTTTCAGAGCAAATATTAAAGCTGAAACTGAACTGGGAAAAGAAGCAAAAACTTATATTGATAAGGGACTTTTAGTTCCGGATTCTGTAACAGAAAACATGGTCCTTGACCGTATCAGCCAGCCGGATTGTAATGGGGGTTATATTCTGGATGGTTATCCGCGTACAATTCCGCAGGCAGACTTCCTGTGGGATGCTCTGGCGGAAAAGGGTGAGGCCATTGACTATGCTATCAACATTCGTGTATCCGACGATGAGATCATCGAGCGTATTGCAGGCCGTCGCGCATGTCCGAAATGCGGATCCACATATCATATCGCGTATGCGGCTCCGGAGAAGGATGGCGTTTGCGACAAATGCGGTGCAGAACTCTATTTAAGAGAAGATGACAGACCGGAGACCGTGAAGAAACGTCTGGAAGTATTCCATGAGATCAGCGAGCCGTTGATCAAATACTTTAATAAGAAGGGTGTTCTTCACACTGTTGACGGCACACAGGAAATGGAACAGGTTTTCCAGGATATTACTGATATTTTAGGAGAATAAAAAATGGCAGTAACGATTAAATCGCCGAGAGAAATTGAATTGATGAGAAAAGCCGGAGAGATTCTGGCAGCAACACATGAAGAGCTTCGAAATGCAATCAAGCCGGGAATGTCCACACTGGACATTGACCGTCTGGGTGAGAAGATTATCCGCAGCTACGGTTGTATCCCTTCCTTTAAGAACTACAATGGCTATCCGGCATCCATTTGCGTATCCGTCAACGACGAGGTCGTACATGGAATCCCGAACCGCCGCAGAATCTTAAAAGAAGGTGATATTGTCAGCCTGGATGCAGGTGTGATCTATCAGGGATATCATTCTGACGCAGCCAGAACATGGGCAGTTGGTGAGATTTCACCGGAAGCACAGAAGCTTATCGATGTAACAAAGCAGAGTTTCTTCGAGGGAATTAAATTCGCGAAAGCAGGCAATCATCTGAATGATATTTCCACGGCGATTCAGTCTTATGCCGAGAGTTTCGGCTATGGAGTGGTTCGTGATCTGGTTGGTCACGGAATTGGCACCCATCTTCATGAGGATCCGGAGGTTCCGAACTTCGCAATGAAGAGAAAAGGAATCCT
>SVDR01000107.1 GCA_015057755.1 Lachnoclostridium sp. | reverse complement strand
TACGATGAATATCCCAACGGAGTCTTATTCCATGGCAATGGATTATCTGATCATCTGTGGCCTTGGACTTCTGTTCACAGCCGGATATAATATGGTTTCAGCGGTGCTCCGTGGAATGGGTGATTCCAGACGACCATTTCTGTTTATTTGTATCGCGTCTGTGATCAATCTGGTTTTGGATATTCTTTTTACCGGTATGATGGGAATGGGAGTGGCCGGTGCGGCTTTTGCGACAATCATTGGTCAGGCGGTATCGTTCTTGTTTTCGCTGTACTACTTGTATAAGAATAAAGATGCCTTTGGTTTTGATTTTGCAAAAGAAAGTTTTCGTCCCAACGGCAAGTATGTGAAAATGATCTGCAGTCTGGGAACTCCGATGGCGATTCAGTCCGGCTGTATCAATCTGTCTATGTTGTTTGTGAATTCTATGGTCAACAGTGTCGGTGTGGTTGCGTCTGCGACTTTCGGTGTTGGTGTGCGAATTGATGATATTATTAATAAGGTTTCTCAGGGAATTCAGTATGCAGCTATGCCGATGGTCAGCCAGAATATTGCGGCGCGTCAGCAGAAGAGGGCACAAAGCGTTGTCTGGTATGCATGGGCTTATGCGTTTGGATTGACCGTGATATTCCTTGCAATTTATCTGAACTTTGGTAAGGAATTATTTATCCTGTTCTCGGATGATCCGCAGGTTCATGAAATGTCCCATATCTTTATCCGTGCGATCATTTGGATGTTCCCTGCTATGGCTATCATGCGAGGCAGCAATGCATTTATCCAGGGAATTGGAAATGCCCGACTTGGCATGGTTCTTTCGCTGCTTGACGGTGTGGTTCTCAGGATCGGTCTCAGCTGGCTTTTTGGTATTGCACTGGATTGGGGATTCTATGGCTTTGTTCTCGGTTACGGACTTGCACCGTATGGCTGTGGCGTGCCGGGTATGATCTACTTCCTGTCCGGGAAGTGGAAAAAGCGAAAAATATTGGCAGAAGATATCTAGTAAAGTGGGAACCGGAATGGATGGAAAAGACATAGGATTGCTTGCAAACCGGTTCGTAAATTGGTATAATAAATAAGATGAAATATCGATGAAAAGCGACATATATGAATGAGGTGTCGTAGCAGTCGATACACGGTCGTATTTATGCAGTAATAATGGAGGAAAAGTATATGCAGTACAGAAAATTTGGTAACACAGGTATTGAGGTCTCCGCACTCGGTTTTGGATGTATGCGTCTTCCGATCAATGAAGATACTACTATCAACGAAGAAAAGGCAATTGCAATGATTCGCCACGCGATCGACAACGGTGTAAATTATATCGATACCGCATATCCGTACCACCAGCAGACCAGCGAATTTGTTGTTGGCAAGGCGTTAAAGGACGGTTACAGAGAGAAAGTATACCTTGCAGATAAATTACCGATTTGGCTTTTGGAATGCGAAGAAGATTTCGATAAGTATCTGGATGAACAGTTAAAGAAACTGGATACCGATCATATCGATTTTTACCTGCTTCATGCATTAAGCCGTGAGCGTTTTGAAGAGAAGGTTAAAAAATTCAATGTAGTAAAGAAACTGGAAGAGGCGAAAGCAGCAGGCAAGATTCGCCATGTCGGCTTCTCCTTCCATGATTCTCTGGAACTTTTTAAAGAAATCATTGACTACTATGATGGTTGGGAATTCTGCCAGATTCAGTACAACTACATCAATATCAATTACCAGGCAGGTATGGAAGGTCTGAAATATGCAGCAGATAAGGGTCTTGGTGTTGTGATCATGGAACCGCTTCTTGGCGGTAAGCTTGCAAACTTGGCTCCACATGTTGCTGAGGCATTCCCGGTAGACGGAAAGTCTCATGTTGAGTATGCTCTTGACTGGTTATGGGATCAGAAGGAAGTTAGCCTGCTTCTTAGCGGTATGACTGAGCCGGATCAGGTGGAGAAGAACCTGGAGTACGCTTCCAGAAGCAGCATTGGTATGGTGACTGAAGAAGAGAGAGCTTATTATGCAAAAGCAAAAGAGATCTTTGATAAGATGGCTCTTGTAAGCTGTACAAAATGTGCATATTGTATGCCGTGTCCGTTCGGTTTGAATATTCCGGAACTGTTCCAGGCTTACAATATGACTGCGAGCCATGGTATGGCAGCTGCAAAAGCTGCTTATGCAGAACTTGAGACAAAGGCAGATGCATGTCGCGCATGTCATCACTGTGAGAAAGAATGTCCGCAGCATATCAAGATCAGCGAAATCATGCCAAAGGTAGCAAAAGTATTTGAATAAGAATAGGTAAATGCAGTAGGGCCGCAGAATGTTTTGCGGCCCTAAATACACAGTGAAAAATGGAGGTCCCGAAATGTCTGAAGAGAAGAAAAAAACAGTTGATAAAAAAGAACTGAAAGCAAAGATTGAGGCGGCAACTGCCCGACTCAGCCTTGTGGAGAGACAGGCGAGAGAGGCGAAGATTCCGGTTCTCATTACATTTGACGGTTACGGTGCGGCAGGAAAGGGACTCCAGATCAACCGGCTGATCCAGGCGATGGATCCGCGTGGATTTGATGTATACACCAACAGCAAAGACGGCGAAGTGGAAAAGATGCATCCATTTCTTTGGAAATTTGCTACAAGAACTCCTGCTGATGGACGTATCACAATTTTTGACACAAGCTGGTACCGTCATGTGCAGAGAGATCTGTTTGACGGAAAAACAAAAGAATGGGAGTTAAAAGACTCTTTCTATGATATCTGCGCGTTTGAAAAACAGCTGACAGACAGTGGAATGGTGCTGATCAAACTGTTCTTATCGATCTCCGCGAAGGAACAGAAGAAGCGTTTTGAAAAGCTTGAGGATTCTAAGGAGACTGCATGGCGCGTGACCGGAGATGACTGGAAACGAAATGCACGATTTGAAAAGTATGAGAAGATCAATATGGACATGATCAAGCGTACGGATCGTCCGTATGCTCCGTGGACCATCATTGATGCGGATAATAAGGATGCAGCCGCTC
>SVDR01000041.1 GCA_015057755.1 Lachnoclostridium sp. | reverse complement strand
TGATTCAGATTTCGGATTAATGTTTTTACATATTCTCGTTTTGTTTTGCCGTCAACCGGACAAGGATTCTTGCATACCGGAAGCGAATATTTGTTCTGAAAACCAATCACTTCGGATTCCGATACATACATCATCGGACGAATCACGGTAAGTTCCATACGATCCAAATAAGTTTTCGGAGAAAACGTATAAAAACGACCTTCATACAACAACGAAAGCATCATCGTTTCAATAATATCATCGCGATGATGAGCATACGCGATTTTGTTGCATCCGGCTTCCTTTGCAGCTTGATTTAAAGCGCCTTTACGCATCTTCGCACACAGGGAGCATGGATTGGACTCTTGACGGGTCTGAAAAACGATTTCTGCGATTTCGGTGGGAATAACTGTATATGGAATAGAAAAGTCGTCGCAAAGGGCTCTTATCGCGCCAAAATCCTGAATACCAAAGCCCAGGTCTACCGTAAAAGCATGAATATCGAAATGATTTGGATAAAAACGCTGCATTTCATGAAGTGCATAAAGCAGAGTTAAACTGTCTTTACCACCGGAAATTCCGATTGCGATTTTATCATTTTCATCGATCAAAGAGTAATCATCACAGGCCTTGCGGACCAGGCTTAAAAGTCTTTGAAGCTTCATTTAATGGTTAATCCTTTCTATTTTGTCTTAATTCTTCGTTAAACTGTAATTTCGCGAATAGTTAGATATGTATCTAATATACTATCCTTTAAATGGTAAGTCAATAATAATTTAAATTCAAATGGGAACATTAATATAATCCCGTCTGTCTACTATTTGATACCTTTAGACAGGCGGGATTATTTATTGAAAGATATTTTGTTTTAGTACAATTATTTAACAAGCATTCTAATCGTTCTTTAATCCCATGCCTGTAGCAAATTCGTTATAACAGTCATCACATACAACATATGTCTGGCCATTCACTTCATATTTGCCACACGCTTTTTCAATCTCACAACCGGAGCATTTGAGAATTTCTTTTTCTCCCTCTGCCCAGTTGGCAACGGCAAGATAAGATTTTCCATCACAGATAATATCATACAGCTCTTCGGTTGTAGCAAATTCGTTCACAACAATAAAATCGTTCATTGCCGCATAACCGTACTCTTCCAGACTGACGCAAAAGCTTCCTGCTTCAACCGCCTCATCCAGTCCAGCTGTATAAATGATCTCTTCACTCGCGTATACACACCAGCCATTGAAGGTATACCCTTCTTTTTCAACACTCTTTATTTCTGCAGAATCTCCGAGGAATGTTTCCAGTGAAAATCCGCTTTCAATTGTTGCAACAGCAAGATCAGAAGTATGATCACCATAATTCATAAGGCCGCCGTTGCTGTAAACAGTAACATCAAGATCAAGATCAAGGCCTTCTTCTGTATACTCATAGTATAAAGCATACTCTTCATAAGAGATACTTTCCCACTTTGCAACAAACGTTGTATGCTGATCAAGCACTATGGAAAGGATTTCTTCTGTTGTATAAAGATTGTCTGAAACCTTTTCGTAGGATGTAAGATATTCAAATCCATCTTCATGCATGGCCATAATATCTTTATATTCCATCCAGCCCTCAAACGTCTCTCCGTCAGTTACTACATCAATATCAAGGATGCCAAATTCTTTCATGGACTCCTTCAACGTTTTTCCCGGGTAGGAACTGCACCCGATACTCATCATCTGTTCTACATCTGTTCCGCCGGTTTCGTCGTCGAACGTAACTTCCACGCCACCGAGTGAGAATGCGTCAAATGTAATATTATACTCAGTAAGTTCTTCCGCAGAATCCGTAACTTCCTCGGTGGATGTTTCTGCAGGAGCTTCTGTAACTGCCTCAGCCGTCGTTACAGCTTCTGTCGTAGCCGGTGCAGCAGTTGTTACAGCGGCTTCTTCCTCAGATCCGCAGCCCGTAATCAGGCTTGCAGTCATTATTGCTAATGTCATTAATCTCAGGAAATTCTTTGTCATGTAGTTTTTCCTCTTTTCACCTATATTCCGTTTATTTCTTTTTTAATGCAAGCATTGTGATATCATCCGACTGTTCTGCCTTTCCAGCAAAATTCTTTACTGACGTATGAACACTCTGGCATAAATCAGAAACCGAAATGCTCTGATCCCGCATCATCGTCTCCAGGTAAGAGGTCAGACGTGTTTCACCGAACAATTCATCTTCTAAATTTTGTGCTTCTGTCAGGCCGTCTGTATATAAGAAGATCATATCTCCCTGCTGAAGCTCGATCTCATGTTTCTTATATGGCATATCGTCCATCATTCCCAGGACAAAGTTTGCTTTCGTCTTAAGCATTTCTGCCGAACCTTTATTCCGAAGGATAACCGGTGGATTATGTCCGGCATTTACGAACTCAAGATGTCCGTTAGAAACGTCCAAAATGCCCATCCAGACCGTCACAAACATCTCTGCGTCATTTCCCGCACAAAGCCTGTTATTTGCCTTATAAAAGGCTTCTGCGAGGTCTGTGCCGCCTTCTGCCAAACTCTTAAGCAACGTTTTTGCCCGCATCATAAACATGGCCGCAGGAATTCCTTTGCCAGAAACATCTGCCACAGTAAAAGCCAGTTTTGATTCATCGATCATATAAAAATCATAGAAATCTCCGCCAACTTCTTTTGCAGTGTCCATCGAAGCATAGACCTCGAACTCTGTCCGGTTCGGATATGGCGGGAATACAGACGGAAGTGCCGAGTACTGAATCGTACGTGCATATTCCAGCTCCTGATCAATCCGTGTCTCAGCTTCTGTTATGTAACGTTTCAGTGCCGCAACAGTAGCATTGATATCATCAGAAAGTGATGTAAACTCTAAATTTGTTCGCACATCCACAGTTTCATCCAGATCACCGTCCGTAATCTTTGCAAGAGACCGGTTCACTTTCTGAAGATCATCCACGATCAGACGCTTGATCAGATAATAGATGTATGCAAACAATACCAAAAATACTACAATTTCCATACATACCAGTACCCTTACGGAAATATCCCTGGAAGCCATAGCTTCAGACTGCGGCAATACAGCAAGGATATAATAACCTTCCGATGACGTAAATGCGCAATAAGACAAGATTCCGCGCACTTCTGCCTCAAACATTTCAAACTGCTTTAAAATAGAGATATTATCTTTGATCTTATTTCGATCAAGTATGGATCCGATATTACCTGCATGATCACTTACAACACGAAATGTTTCGTCACATATAATGATCATACCATTCCGGCCTATGTGGCGGTTATTTGCCGCATACACAACTTCTCCGTCAATATCCTCCTGGAAACGTCCGGAATTGTATGCCACCTGCAAAAATCCGCCGGAAGGAAGACGGACACCGGCATATTTCATAGAAATCGCGGAATTATATGTCGATGCACCGTATTCCTGTACATATTCATCTTTCTGGTCTAACAATACAAGAAATTCCGCCGACTGTGTTCCGGATGCCATATCAAATCCGATAAGCTCTTGGTTTGTACTGGCTGTAATAATTCCATTTGGATCAACAATATTGATTTCTGAAACATCATACTCTGCAGCCAGTCGTTTCAGCCACAGGTCATCCGAAGTTTCTGTTATCAGACCGGCTGCTTTATGCGTCAGATCAAGAAGATTCTGATCCGAAGCATCTTGAATATCTTTTTTTACATCTTCCAGATTCAGAGTTAAAAGCCGTTCTGTATCGGAGATAGCAATCTGCGTCTGTAACACATAAGTAAAACCGCCGGTTGCAAGGAATGCGATCACAACACAAGCAAACAGCCACTTGTGAAATACCTGAGACAAGGTTTTTAACTTTCTCTGTTTTTCTGTTCTTTCTATTTTCATAATTTTCTCATATCAGAAATCATGTATGCTGATCAGTAAAGAACTATTTCTTTACTGCATCCTTAGACTTACTGTTTTCCAGTTTTTTACTGTTGCTGCGTTCCATATCCTGAATGCGAGTACGTACAGATTTCTCTCCGGCAAACTCAGCGAAGCTCATACGTTCCTTAACCGGCTGCATATCAAGTTTGGATAATTCCTGACATGCCTCAGCTGCACGTCTGTTCTTTTCGTTCCAGATTTCCTGACGTTTTAGCGCATTGTCATGCTCAAGGACTTCTTTCTCATAAGCATTCTTTTTCTCTTTGCTGCTGAACAGGCTCACTTTTGTTGTAATCTCCGGCACCTTCGGCGGAGCAAATGTAAGCGGAACATGTTTTCCATTGGAGAGTAAGGATACGGTTTCCAGAGAATTGCTCTTTTCATCCATATTCTTTGCAATGTATCCAGCAATCATATCTACCGCCTGCTTCTCTGTTTCGTTGTTAAATTCGCCCTGAAGCAGGTTTCTCATTGGGATTCCGTTTACACAAACGTTTGACATCAGTGCTTCCAGGGTATTTCGATCGATCGCGCCATTCTGATCCAATACGTTCTTCTGTGTAACCGCCTGAATGATCATGGCCCCCTGTTTCAACTTATCTTCCGGAGTCATTCCGTCACTATAGTTGCGATAAATCTTCATGGTCTCAAAAGTTTCGTCATTGACAACTCCGGTTAATGTTCCGGACAGTTTCCAGTTCTTCGCTTCAGATAAATGTACAAGACGAACATTCACTCTTTCTTCGTAATTCGCGTTCAGCTTCTTAGATGCGCTGGTTGTTCTTGCCACTGCATTATTCAGTTTCGGTATATTGGTTGTTACATTGAGCGGATATTTTTTTGCATATCCGTTCTGGTCTGCCAGAACCGCTTCGATGGTATATTCGCCTCCGGCGAGAATTTTATTCATGACTTCCATTTTCAGATAGTTTTGTTTCTCGGCAAACGTACAGTCTTTATATTTATCTTCATACTGTTCAGATACACTTTTTCCGTCAATGAAAATATAATCGAACATAGTCTGACCGCGCTCAGCAAGCTCATTCTGTTTCTCTTTTGTAAATACAGCTTTGAAAGCGGTATCAAAGTTATGGATTGCGAACTCTTTTGCCTGCGGAGAAAGTTCTGTATGTGCATCCAGTGTTTTAACCGCTGTAAATTCATCTGCAAATTTAACCATTCCGGCCTGAACATCCATACGGATTTCTGTCGGCGGTAAAAGTTTGCCATTGATCTCTCTTGCCATGTTCTGCATTTCCTGAAGTGACGAACCTTTTGCTTTCAGACGGGCATCGAGGTATTCTTTTGCCAGTTTGCGGCTCTCGCTCTGATTATCCAGATCTTGTCCGCCATAGAGCACTGCGCCAAGTATAATACCTGCTTCATTTCTTGCCATAGCAGCTTCCATTGCAAAAGGCTCAATCTTCTCGCTGGCTAATTTATCGAGCAGATCCTTTTTATCTTTCGAAACATCATCTGATTCGTATGCAAGTTTATTGTGATTTTCAGCTTTTTCAAGCATCTCCATATCAGCATTGATCTCCTGGAGAACACCGACTAAAACGCCAAATTGCTTCCGATAATGTTCTTCAACGCGATTCTGAGCCATTACACCTTCTCTGATAAACTTGCGGAAGTTAATATCGTAGTCACTGGAAATACCTTCCAGGTCAATACCCATCGTCGGTTCATATTTTTGATCCAGATTTAACTTGTGATTCTGATATCTGTTTTCCCATCCGCTAAAGCAATATTCGTCATTGATTATACGGTTATGCTTTGCAGTGATCTTGTCAGCATCACGATTCAACGTTACACCTTCAAAATTCGCAACGGAATTCTCAATTTGACGATATACCGCATCTGTTTTGGCATACTGCGCATTTTTCGCATCAACGATTTTCTGTACTTCCTCATCTCCCAGTACATGTGGATCCTCTTTGGAATAGAAAGCGATAAAATCTTCTTTATTACGGAAAAAACCAATCTCTACACCGTCAGTCATTGCGGCATGATTTATAAACTGGTCGGACTCTGCCGCAAAGGCTTCCGTTGTAATGTAATATTTCTGATTATTATATGTAAACTCGCCAAGAACCGGAGCATGATGACTTTCCCATTTTAGTTCTCCTTTTTGGGCTAATTCCTCAGCTTTTTCTGTCGCCACTACAACAGCTTCACTCAATTCGGCCAGTTTTCTGTTGTATTCCGCTTCATCTTCCTGTTTTGCCGGCGGATTATTGATCCGATTGTTCAGTCTGTTTCTCGCTGAATTCAGTTCTTGCTTGATTTTCGCATCCTGACCTAGCATATCAATCTCAAAGTGTTTGATGCTTGGTTCTTCTACAGGGTCACCCATTTCACGACGCGCCTGCCTTGACATTTCTGCAAAACGAGTATTGCTTCGATCACTTCCACTGCATTCATTTATTGTAACCATCTTCATTTCTGAAGCCGGATTGATGCGAGCCAGATCCTGGATTTCTTCGATTGCAATCATGCAGCCTTCATATACTTCCTTTATTTTTTCAGAAGCATTGTAGGGATCATAAAATATGCCCGGCCGCTTTTCTCCATTCAGTTCAACCACTTCGTTCAGTTCGTGCTCCATTGCAAGTCCCATCGTTCCAAAGTTTGACCAGATTTTAGTGAAATTTCCAAAAGAAAATACCGGATTTTTGGATTGATCAAATGCAGCTTTGCAGAAATTTTTGAAACCGTTGCGTTCTTCCATTGGAACATCAAATTCCTTTGCAAGCCAGTCGATCGCATTTTCGAATGCTTTTTCTTTTGATGCAAACGGATCTTCCGGTGTCTTAGCAGACTGATCAGATATGCCCAAACGAATATCAAACTCTGCTACGAAACGAAGGCCAGCACGGAAATCTACTTTGCCATTCGGACCGATAAATTTTTGTGCAAATCCCTTTGCAATACGATTGCTGTTTTCACGAATCTTAAAAATCGGCTCTCCCGGTCCGGCACAGCCATATTCCGGAAGTTTTGCATGCATCTGATATTTACCATCGCCGGCTTCTGTAAAATAATAAAAGTCCCCGGTAGTTCCTTTTTCAATCGCTTCTTTAATATCCAAACTAACAAATCGTTCAGAAGCGGTTCCGCTTTCGATTTCCGGCTTATTTTGTTCCTCTGGAATTATTTGATTTAAATTATTAAGATCTTTATTCATACAATATATCTCCTTTTTATTCTAACCTGCTATTTACCCCAATTGCATCATTCAGCCGTGGCAGAACGTATATAGTAATACCCGCATCCGGAACCGCCGGTATATTTCACCATCGCATCTCCGACCTGAGTATAACCGGTTCTATTTATATTCCAGCGATTGTCTTCTTCCCAGCTATTATAAATAGCATCTATTAACAGCTCAGGGGTTGATGAAATGCTGTAAAGAAATGCCTGAAATACCTGGTAATCATAGGTAGCTGATTGGCTTTTATCTGTACTATAATTGTCAAGGCGAATTCCGATATCCATTCGATAGGAATCCGTTTGCTTATTTTTATATATTCCGATCAGTACCTTTTCCTCATTGTCCTCTGAAAGATATTCCAGCGAATCATTTGTAATACGAATCCGTCTATTTTCAAATATATCTGATACTGTAGTCTTCAAATGTTTTAATGTTTCCTTATCAGACCATGCTGAAGTTACTGCCAAGAATTTATCAGGAGCGACAAATTTTCTTCCTAAAATCATAGCAGAACGCTGATACCAGACTCCGTTAGAATCTACAAAATATCCATCCGGAGTAATCTGGTTAATCAGACAATATCCATCTGCTGTAAGATAATAATGCTGGTTTTTGTATTGAATCCAGCCCTCTTTGCCAAGATTTCCGTTTGTATCATAGTAATACCATTTATCTTCTCTGTATTCCCATCTGCCGGATGTTTCCTCTTTTTTCACAGCTGTATATTCTGCAGAAGATCCGGATACGGTTTTTGCAGCATACACCGGATTCACCGGCAACATGGAAATGCTCATTCCCAATGCGATCACAGACATCCAAATTTTATGTCCCATATGTTTCATAATGTCTGAAACCTCCTTTTCTTTTACTGATTCTTCTAGTCCATTTCTAACCTTAACTGATTCAGTGCACTCTGATACAGTTCATTCGGACTATATTCATATACTCTTGCAAACGCAACATCCAAAGTTCCATAAGACGCTTCTCCGTTGGAGAAACCTACAGAAATATATGCATTGTCTTTCTTCCACGTCTGATACCAGGTGCCGTCATCCAGACATGTTGCAATTTCAGAACCAAAGTCATAAAAGACAAGTCCTTTTGTGAATGTAGTCAGCAAATATCCGTCACCGGAAGCTTTTCCGTATCCGGCCTGAATTCCTTTGTCTTCTAACTCTTTCAAAAGATTCTGATCCACATGAACATTTGCTTTTACAATCTTTTCTGCGCTGAGTCTTTCGGCAGATCCAATTCCAGCCAGATCTCCCATATACTCTTTTTCACGTTCTGCATGTTCGTCATGATACTTCTGATCAATCCTGAATTGTTCTCCCTGTCCCGGAGTAAGCGCATTTGCGATCTTAGAACCTTCAATAACCTTCCTTTCTGAAAGGTTTCCATTTACGACCAGGGTTTTATCTTTTGTGGAAATCAGCACATATAGATTTTCTTTGTCATATCCAACATCCAGAAGATAATTTCCCATATCCAGGATACTTGCAAGACCAAACATTTCATAAGTGCCATCTTTCTTGCGCCAAACGAGATGCCCGTCTGCAACACATAAAAGTTTATCTTTTACAACACCAGCAATTTGGGAAATTTCTGTCAAAACACGGTATCCTTCCATATACTCACCGTCCAGGCTTGCATATTTCCACGTCGGTACCGTTATTGTCTGAGTCTTTGTCTCTAAATGTTCTTTCTTTACTTCTCTTCCTTCTGCATCTGTCTCAGTTGTATAATAGCGATAATAATACTCTCTGGAAAAAGTTTCGTTTTTTTCTTGCCAAATCTTAAATGTACCGACATTTCCAAATACCTCATAGTACTGGCCGTTGTATAATACAAAAACATCTTTCAATTCGGCTTCTTCGTTCACATCAGTAACCGATGTAGTATTTCCGACCATTGGAATAAACGTACAGATATATCCACCGTCTGTACTTATAAAAGACTTATTTAATCTCCAGGTGTTCAACTGCAGATCATCCAGATTATCTAAAAATGCCGTTCCCCAGTTATCCGGGGTTTCTTCCTGCACACGCTCCCAATCTGCTTCGGCATCCGGTTCTGTTTCATATACCTGTGATTTTCCCAATGCCTGCCATAGCATTGCCTGCAGGGAAACAGCAGAATTTACAAAATCAATCGTAGTATCCAGTTCCTTAAAATCGTAAACCAGTACAATTTCCCGAACCTTATCATCCAGTTCTTTTGCAAGAGCTTCTGCCTCTTCTTCTGTCTCCGGTCCTGCACTGGATTCGTCAAGATTCAGATCAACCTTTTCTTTTTCAACGGTCAGTTCAAGATAGATTCTGTCATTTCCATCGGTCAGAGCATTGGTTGTTGTAACGGAATATGCTTTGCTGAAATGTTCGCGAACAAAAGTTTCGATGTCGGTCTGAAACTGAAGTTCCCCGGAAGCACTATAAATATATCCGAAACCATTGTCATATACAAACATATCACTTCCGCGGCTTGCAGAAAGATCGCACAGCTGAATATAAAACGATTCTTCGTCTTCATCTGTACTGATAAACACATTTTCGTGGATCACACGAAATGCTCCGGTCTTGTAGTTGTATGTGGCCATACAGTGAACCGTTTTGCGATTGTCACCCACTCCTGCCTCTTTCGTCGAATAGGCATAAATAAATGTTCCGTTATCCAGAAGTGTTCCAATCTGGAAGTCTGAAATATCACCGGAAGCTTCTGAATGACCGTCTTTGATCTTAAAAGCTCGTTCACCTTTCAGATTTTCAAACTTATTTTTATTGTTGTCCTTGTAGACATCCGGTACTTCGTCGTCCGTCGGTTCCATTACTTCCCAGGGTATTTCCTCGAAATCATTTTCACCAACCGATAAAATGATCGAATTGCAGCCTGTGAAAAGCACACTAAGCATAGCCATGATCAGACTCATTTTTAATATTCTTTTCATAATCTGCAACCTCCTTTACATTTCCGGTGGTGTCAATCCGGAACGAAAAGCTCCGGATTGACAAAATGAATACCAGGTCGTTATTTTGCGGCTTTTACAGCTGCATCCATCCATGTAGTCATAGCAGACATACCAACTTTCAGAACAACAAGAAGTACGAAAATCAGAATGAAACCAATGATGGCATTTTTTAAACTGTTTTTCGCTTTTTCCCTGTCCTGCGGCTCTTCTGCTTTTGCAAGCTTCGCGCCAAGAAGCACACAATAAATTGCTCCAAGTGCGCCAACAAGACCAAGGGCCGGTGTTAATGCGGAATTAATCAGAGAAATAATCGGATCACTCATTGCTGCGAACGGATTAGTTAACATTGTGTATAACATACTTATACCTCCTGTATGTATTTATTATTATAAGACTTTCCTGTTTCTTCTGGTATAAATGATATGAATCACTACGCCGATCAGAATAATTAAAGTCATTATAATCATTTGATTATCAATAAGGTTCCTTGACTGGCGAAGCTGAAACTCATATGCTTGGCTGTTTCCGGCTTCATCTTGAATTTCCAGTCTATAATATCCGGGCACCGTCAGTGTATTTCCCACTGCCGGACCCTGGCTGCCGTTGTAAGTAACGATTATCTCGCATCCATCTTCTGAAGGAACATATTCCAGAGGGCCCTTGATCGTTCCCTGGTCAATTTCCGTGGAAAATGTCAGAAACGGTGCTTTTGTATCCCGTGACAGATTGCTTTGAAGTCGAATCAATCCGGTTTTTATATCTTCATAGTGAATCTCATAGTCTCCGTCATGTTCAAGAAGAACGCATTGGGAATCCGAAATCTCCAAACCTTTTCCGTCCTTTTGAAAGATGGTGACTTTAAATCCTTCCGGCACTTGGATCATATCCAGATTATTTGTACGATGATTTACGATCAAAACATCGTGGTTCACTTCAAACACTGCATATGCATTATTTTCATCCCAGCTTCCCTGCATAAAGACCATTCTAATCTGATATTCTCCAGGTTCTGAAATCGTGAACTGACCGGTTTGAATTTTTGTTTCTGTACCATCCATTACAGTCGCAATGGCACCATCCGGTAGAATCATCTCCACGGGCCTTTCTGTCACCATTCCATTCGGAACAGAGGACTCATAGAAGTTCCCATCCGGCAAAATGAACTGTATAAGTCCACTGCCTCCGGTTTTCATCTGAACTTCTGGATCCACGATCAGTTCTGTAGAATATTCTTCGATTATCGTTTCCCCTTGCTGTATTTGATACAGATATTCTTCAATATACTGATCCATTCCATGATCATTTGTTTCCGAGACAAACTGAGTTGCTCTGACAACCGGAATATCCAGCGACGGAATACAGATACTTCCTAAGAAAGACAGCGCTAAGACAGTCATTGACGCTGTCTTTCTGAATTTAAACCATTTCATATGTACGGGCTTTTGCGGAAACTTCTTTTTGAGATTCCTTTTGGTGCACTTTCGATGTTTGTTTTGTAAACGGTTCTCTCTTTGCACCTTTGGAAGATGCCCTCGCCTCTTCTTCTAAAAGTTCCCGGTAAGTGATTCGCTCAGGGCCGCGTACTGTCTGTCTGGAAAAATCTGCCTGCCGCGCACTGGAAACTGTTTTTCCGGCTTTTCGTTCCTCTTTCTCTTTACGAAGAGCCTGCAGTTCAATCTGCCACAAAGCTTTGTTTTTTGAACTGTCAAAATATGCCATTGGCATCCACTCCTTCATTCAAAGTTCTGTCACCTAGACGGTAAACATCTGCTCCATATCTTTTGAAGCAACGATCTCTACACCGGTCCTGCTGGCCGGTGACGTGATAACAAACGCTTTTCCTCGTCCGTTGTTTACAATCTCTTCCTGCTCACTTTCATTGATCTCTCCGGCTTTTTCATACAGTTTGCACAGATCATGCATATCGTTCGGAGATAATGAAAAGATAAAGGAATACTGGCAAGCATTGATGATCGCAGATGATTTTCGTACAAGTTCTTCCGTTCCAACGAAATCTGCTATATTCTGGGTAATGATGATCTGCATACCGCTGTACTTACGAATACGCTTTGCAAGCTGGTACATGAAGTCCAGTGCGATCGGGAATTTGCTGTCAATGAATACATGTGCCTCATCGATAACAACGATGATCTTTCTGGATGCACCAAATTTCATATTGTAATCACGGTTTTTGATAACTTCATTATCCAGCCACTTCAATACAAGAAGCATCTGTGCGTTTGCGATCGTATTATTTTTATTCGCCAGCAGAGACTGGAAGTTGAAAACTATAAAATTTTCTTCCGTAGAAATGGATGACGGACCGTTCCATAACATCGCATTTCTTCCGCCTGTGGCAAATTTCGATATATAGTTCAGAAGAACTCGAAGATTCTCTTTACCATAATCACTGGATGCCATCTGATAATCATTCAGAATCTTATCATACAGATCATCAAAAATCGGATAGTCTTCTGCCGTCAATTTACCGAGATCGGTATCTGCATCAATACCTTTTGCCTCATACATTCGTACTGTAATATTGTTCAGATATTCCAGCGCATCAGAATCGATACCGGTAAGAATCTGACGGTAAAATTCCTCCAGAAACTGAAGATGTGTACTAAAGCTTGTTTTGACAACCTCGTTCTCATCATCCTCATCGTCTGCAAGGCTTGTGATAATATGGAACGGATTCAAGCGTCCCTGAGTTGCACTGCCCACATCGATTACTTTGCCGTTCATGTTCTTTGCAAGACCAAAATATTCGTTCTCCGGATCCAGAATAAAGACTTTGCTGTTATCCGCAGCCAGATGCGACAATATGGTCTTTGTAGCATATGATTTACCACTTCCGGATTTACCGATGATCACCATGTTACTGTTAACACGCTCTTTATCTCTGGTAAAGAAATCGACAAATACAGGTCTTCCTCTGTTGGTTCCGATGCATACACCGCCCGGATCACAGAGGTTTTTGTTGACAAACGGAAATGCCGCTGCCACAGATGTGGAATGGATACCGCGGCTGGAACGTCTGAATGCATCATATCCGGAAATCTGCGTTGATGCATATGCATCAAACTGCTGCATATAGTTGTCGTTTGACCGGAAACCTTCCTCAGAAAGTCCTCTGCGGATCTGTTTTTTCATAGAGGTAATGGATGTAGAGGAGCGATTCTTCTTTCCGCCCTGAGTCATCATCTCTTCTGACAGTTCATAATCGTAACCGGTCACATACACATTGATATCCAGAAGTGTTTCATTATCACTTTGTAAAGTTGCAAGAACTTCTGTTAATGTATCGACATGTGTCTGAAGTTCCATGATTCGGCTCGTTTTTCCTGTGGAATTGGCTTGTTCACGAAGTTCATCGATTGCACGGTCAATCTGTTTAATTCCCTTATATCGGTCCACCATCTGCATTTTCATAACGACCTTGGTATCCGGTCGGTTGAACATATTGCATCCCCAGGCATTGGCTACAGTCGTCGGATAATCGGTTACACGGAAATTGTGAGTAACGATGTTGTCATACTGTACTGTACGTGCAGTCATCTTGATCTCTTTCGGCAAGATCCAGTCCATATACTGGTCTTTTGTAAGACTGTGGATTTCTCTCTCATCGAAAACTGCCGTATAATTATATTTCAAAAATACAACCAGTTCTTTTTCAGAGAGAATGCTGCAGTCCATACCGGCCATCGACATGGTGTTTACCATATTTTCTGCCTGGCTTTTCAGCATTTCTTTGTCTTTATGGAAGAACACAAGGTAGTAAAACGGAGCATATACTTTCTCTTTATTGTTGATAAACCGAATCTGCTCTTTTCTGTCCTGGATCACACCTACTCTTGTTGTCAGCTCTTCTTCATTGATAAGATCATTGATAAATGCCTCTTTCAATTCCGCGATTTTTTTATCTTCGCTCTTCAGATATTCATCATAAAGAAGCGGACGATCGATTTTTACAAGTGCAGCCGTTTCTGTTCCGGAAATCGTTCTTAAAACAGAACCATAAATCTGATCGATGATCTGATTTTGTCTGTGAAGCGAATAAAACTTAAATTCGATGTCCGGAATATTTACTGCAATGCCGTAATACTGGCTATCGTATTCAATAAAGTTACCGTTCACGCCTGTAAAAGGAGTAATGTCACGAACCGTTGGCGCACCTTTTTTAACAGGCTTTTCTTTGAATTCCCTGTGCTGCGAAAAGAATCTAAGCATATGATAGAACATCATATATCCTTTATCTCCTTCGACAGGCACCAGTGATGCACCCACAAGGATCGTAACTGCAAATGCAATATATATTCGGTATGGAAGGTTGGAGAATGCGACAGACATGATGATCGCAACACCAACAAGGCCAACCAGTACATCCGGTATTTCTACACCTTTGAAAAATTCAATTGCTACCTTCGTTCTTTTGGGAATGATTCTCACGCCTTGTCACCTCCTGTCTCTTTCTTTGTAATCTTTCCGTTAGAAGAATACTCAATAGAACCTAATTTAAAACTGGAAAGTCCCTTATGACCTCTTTGTGTTTTAAAGGAAATACTCTCACCAAGATTCACTTTTGTTCCCTCCGCTTCTGAACGGACATTAAATTTGCCAATATCAAAACCATTTTTATCGGCGGTATTGTAAACTTTAAAAGATCCGATCTTCAGCTTGCTCATGGTTCCGTCTTTTCCGTATCCGACACTGATATTTTTACCCATGCTGAATTTTGATGTTCCGCCTTCTTTATGATAGTTCATACCAAGAATACTGATATCTGAGTATTTTAATTCTCCCTCTTTCAGATTTGTATTGACTTTTGCAATTCCCGGAATGTTGAACTTTGTTACTTTAAACGGTGCTCCCTCAGAGTCTCGTTTCAGTTTCATACCAGGTAGTTTTACAGATGTCACTTTTCCGGAAGCATCTTTTGTGACTCCGAATCCCTTTACACGAACTTTATGATTTCCGTATTGGTCATATGTACTGCGGAATAAGGAACCAACTTTAAGATCACTTGGTTTATTATTATTATTTATGAACTCACCAGCTGGCGTTCCCTTTTTCACACCGATCATCGGTTTACCGGTTCGTTCTCCGGCCGGTTTCACACCAGCCTTCCATGCTCCTGCCTGAGGTTTCTTCATTTCTGATTTCTGCTGAGGCTTCATGCCATTAAATTTTGCTGACTTATTATCCGAAGATGTTTTTGCTTTCCCTGCTCCGGCATTTGCAGCACCAGCACGTTTCCCTTTACCAGCCAGCATACTCTTTACAGCATTGCCGGCTTTTCCGATGGTATGACCATAAACAAAACCGCCAACCATCGCCTGCGTAGCAGCTTCAGACTGAGCCGCCTGGAAATTGAAGAGTCCGGTGATCATCGGACCTGATTTATATACAGCCCAGGCTCCGCCGATCAAGAAGAACAGTTTCATCATATAGTCCATTTCCGTACTGACATAGGAGCCAAATTTAATCTGGTTTCCCATAACCATCGGACAGACCATCAGATACAATCGGATACCCATGGCTGAACCATATCCGGTAAACACTTTTGCAACAAACATTTCCCGCCATCTTCCAAAGCGTTCGCCATCGTCGATCGGTATCGTACTCACAAAGTACGGTGATACACAGTAAAGGATCATAACTTCAAAGATTCGCTGAACAAATGTCAGCAAACACATGGCAAGAACAATCAGAAGAAAGATCGCTGCAATAAATCCGATAAAATAGTCAAATTCTGACAAATCGAATAGTTCTGCTACAGCTTCTATGTTGGCATAGTCTTTCGAACCGGAATAAAACGGATAACGATAGCCGTCAGCCGGATCTGTTCCTAAGGTAATTTTGCCAGATGCCGTAGAAATATTATATTTTGATGCATACGACTCATTTTCCTCTGTAATACGAACAGCATCCAGAGATGCAATTGTAAAGACGATTCTGCCTAAAGATGTACTTCCATTTCTTCCGAGGGCATATGAAATGCCATTCAAAATAATCGTTGCCAGTTTTATAAAATAAAACATAAAAAACGGAACCGTAAAAAACTGGAAGAACGTCTTTAACATTGCGGAAAGGACTTTGGAAACCGGTCTTCGATTTTCAAAATCGAAGTCCAGGGTTGATTTTGCTGTCGCATAAATGGTCAGCATGATTGCAATCGCAAGTCCGGCAATTGTCAGCGCCCAGAATACCGTATTAACGGTATCCATCTGAAGGAGAACTTCAAGAAGACTTCCGCGAATTGTTGTATCACCGGATGTATAACTGACCTCACGAAGTCCAATGAAAACATCAAACGCAGTCTCCAGATAATCGATCAGTTTCAGTACTCCGGCAAAGAGACCGTAGATAAATGTACTGTAAATGTCCATCCAGAGCTCGAAAGCAAATTCCATCATTGACTTCAGGATAGGAAGTAAGATCGGTTCCAGTAATTCTTTAAAAATCCATGTGAATACAGTAGTCAGCAAATTGGTCAGCCATTGAAAGACCGGATCAAAAATATGACTTAATACCCACTCAAAGACTTCATCAAACAATCCCAAATATGCTATTTCCATTCGTTCTCACCTCCCTCTTCTTTCATAAATTATCCTCTATATGCCTGCTCATTCTGGGAACTCTGGGTTCCGCCGGAATTTCCCATCGCATTCATAGCACCTCCGGCCACAGCGCCCGCAGCTCCTTTTGCAGCCAGGGATGTTCCTCCTGTCGCCGCCGCAGTCGCTGCTGTAGCTGCTGTTGAAACACCTCCTGCGATCATTCCTGTAATGAACGAAGCTGTTTCTCTTTCCGCAATACTTGCCTGCGGACTAATAATCTGCATAATCGTTGTCTGGCTTTTATAAACAGCCCATGCACCGCCAACAATCAGGAATATTTTCAAAATATTGTTGATTATAACGCCATTTGGAAGTGATGGATCGTACAGAACAATATTGGAGCCGGCGATCGCCGGTATTACCATCAAATATAATTTCATAGTAAATACACTTCCAAATCCGGAAAAAAATTTCGCGATGAACATTTCTCTCCATTTTGCGAATGTAGCACCGTCATCCAGTGGTATGGTCGAGACAAACAACGGTGAAACCAGATACAAAAGCAGTACTTCAAATATCCTTCGCACAAACAGCAAAACAGTAGAACCAAGCACAAGGATCAATACCACTCCGCTGGTAAAGCCTGCTATGTAATTGAAATCATCCGAATCAAAATCATATTTTACCTGTTCAATATCACGATAGTCTTTTACACCAGTCATATACTCTTTGCGTACATCATCCATTAATGACGGATTTTCTGATGCCGGTATACCCTCCATACTGACAGATAAGAATAGAACCGTACCAACACTGGCTGAGTTTCCTTCATTCTGCATTGCAAAGGCATGATTGATCTGGCTTGTGATCGCCGCAGACAGCCTGAGCATGAAAATACAAAGAAACGGGATCAGCATAAAAGTGATGCATGCCTTCAAACCATCTTTTAACACTTTACTGACCGGATTTCTATCCTCCAAGACCATATCTGAGATCGATTTTACCGTTTTTATAATTGTAAAAACAAAACAGACAGCCACAGCCATAACTGTAATATACAAAAAGGCCATCGACACACTATCCATTTCAAATATCGCATCGATCAGATATTTGTATTCTCCTCCCGCCTGGACCGGAGCCATTCCGGCAAAAACGTTGAAAATATTTTCGATAAAATCGATCAGTGAACACAGCATGGAAAGAAGGATAATCAAAAATTCAGAATACAGATCCAGTATAATATCTGTAAAATATTTGATAAACACTTCCAGAATCGAAGTCAGTACCGGAGTAAATACTTTATCAAAGATTGTCTGAAATACTTTTGATAACGCATCGATAAAATAATTATCAAGATAAGCATATCCCATACCGATTCACCTCCTTTATCGCTCAATTGTTTATCTTACAGTCATTTTTTTCTTTGTGAGCAAGACAAATACTGCAATTCCTACAATAACCAGAATTACAAGCACTATAGCTAAAATTCCGTACATATTGATTTGATAAGCTTCAGTTTCAGTTGTTTCAGAATCTTGAACAGCCTGAGAATTTGCTGCCTCTATAGTAGTTTCTTCCTCAACAGCAGCTTCCGTAGAAATATCTGTTTCCGGAGCAGCCTCTGTTTCAATAGCCGCTTTTGACTCCTCAGCAAAATCCACAAAAGAATCTTCCACTTGTACACTTTCTGTTGATTCAATCATTGTTTCTGACTCTTTCAACGATTCCGTTGTTTCGTCAAATAACATGGAAACATCAATCATTGTTTCTGCCGGAGCAATTACAATGGCAGAATCAGCAGCTAAGGATTCAGCCTCTGTTTCCTGCACCGGAGGTTCATCCTCAATTCTGAAACGGAATACAGACTGATATTCACTCTGCTCCGAAAAAGGACGTTCCGGATTAGCAACTGCAGTCAATCGAAGGACATAAGTTCCTTTTTGAGCTATCTGAGTCTTTGACTGATAAGCATGAGGAACGCCATCCTTTTCCATCGTATAAATGATATTAGTTGGAATATCAATCACTACCGGTTCATGGGTGAGACCGCCATTCGCCACATTGGCATAGATGAAAAATTCTCCTGCAATCGATTCTTCATATATATCATATAATTCGTGGTAAGTTTCTTTGAGATCAACTTTTTTTACCTCCGGCACAGAAGCAACCGTCTCTTCTACAATTTCAACTTCCGTCTTAGATGTTACATATCCAGGACCATATTTTGTATTATCGGCAGTCTCTTTTTCACTGACTGTGCTTGAAACATTATTGGATTTATATGTAATCACCTGTCCAAATGCCGGAACCGCGGCTGTCAGCATAAGCAGCATTGTCAGTATAACCGGGATCATTTTTTTTAGCATCTTCATTTTTATTCCTCCTGTGGTGAAGATTCCTCTTCGCTCCTTATGGATTCCACAATATAATTTCTTTCACCAAGATCATAATAAACATCTTCACCGAAGAATGCATTCATACGCACCTCAGACAGATCCATGGATCCCATCTTGTACAGCGGACATTTATAGCTCGGTGTAAACTTTGTCTTTAACGGATAGTTGCCAAATGTTACGATGATCGCATTACCCGTATCCGTCTTGTTGTTTAGTTTCTGGAGTTCAGACGGATAGATCAAAGGTCTTGTCTGAAGCTGACTGGAAACATTGATATTTCCGCTCTTATCTCCCATTGAAGAAGAAATACTGGATGTGGAAACGGTCATATTACCACAAAGCTTAGAGAATTCTTCACAAGTTTCAATGTCGTTGGATCCGATAAACATCTTCATACCGCAGTTACTCTTGATAATATTGGCAACGGTGTCGCCATATACGTTATTGAGCTGCGCGTAAGACTGCACCACCATATTGAACCAGATTTTTCTGCTTCGTCCAACCGTGATCATCTTGTCGAATTTGTCAATTCTTGGCATATTTCCAAACTCATCGAGAATAAAATAAACATTGCGCGGAAGACTCAAGTCCTCTCTCGCCGATGCAACTTTGATCAATGCCTTATAAATACACAGAACAAATACAGCTGCGAGTGCATGTCTGGTATCTTTCTCATCCGGAATCTTCAAGAATAAAGCAGTCGGTTCACTAGCAAACTGAATCGGATCAATATCTGTTGCGGATGTCAAAGAACAAAGTCCTTCATCATTAAACATGGAAAGCTTATCAAATGCAATGGACATATAGCTGGCCATTGTCGCTTCGGCAGCAGAAAGTACCTGTTTGGAAAGACTGACTGCTTTTGACATCGGAGAACGGCCTTTGAAGAAGTTCCGAAGTTCTTCATAATTATTATCAGAATTTCCGATCGCCTTGTTGATATTATAGAAGCAGAATTTTTCTCTTGTCATTTCCAGTTCCGGGAACTCACTGTCTTCTAACATGCCAAGACATACTGCCATAATTAATGATCTGGCACCTTTTTCCCATACCGGATCATCTTTTGATTCGATCGGACAGATTACGCTGATCAGGTCATTCAGATCTTCATACAGCTTATCATATATTTTCTGACGGGCAATTTTAATGACACCAAGCAATTCTCTGCGAACTGCGTAGGCTTTTCCTTCGTACTCGTACCATTCGTCTTCATACGCTTCCGGCGGATTTACCAACTGCAGACCACTCGCCGCAGCAGAATCAAAACGGCGGTAAATTTCATTTCCGGTATTGAGATATTCCTGATAACGGTCATAAATTTCTCCGAGAGGATTCCAGCGGAAGGAACTGTATGGATCACGAAGATCCAGTACCATGACTTTATAGCCACGTTCTTTTAGCATCTTGCTGTGAAGCTGGAACAGCTCTCCCTTCGGATCTGTACAGATCATGGAAGAACTTGCAGAAGAATTGCCCAGAATCTGGATCATCGGATTAATAAAAGTAGTTGTCTTACCGCTTCCTGTTGCACCGATGATCAGACCATGCATCGGCGACGCCAGGTTGATATCCAGCTCTTTTCTCTTTTTGTTATATTGTGCATAAACCGGAATACCGTCTATTTGAGATTCCGGCAATTTCTTAAATTTATATGGAGAGAAATTAAAATCTCTTTCTTTATCTGTCATAAATCTGGAGTTTTCCAGATTGCTTTCAAATCCTTCCGTTTTATTTTTCATCAGCTTCTTCGCTTTTTTTGCTGATGGTTTGGAAAAGATCACGATCAGAATGCTGACCAGTGCCGTAGCTGCAAAGCCAAATACGTACACTTTCCAGTTCAAAAGAAGAGACAGATCAAAAAGCTTCCCCTGATAAGTTCCCATAGCAAAAGGAAGTACTCTGAAAATCATAGTACAAAAACCGAAGCCAAGAACAATTACAGAAATAATAAAACTGATGATTCCAAGTATGATTTTTTTTACCATTTCATTGTCTCCTTTCTGTATTTTTTCAGAAACCAAACTGCCATCAGGCAGGAAACCACACCATAAAGTGCAATAATTAAATCATTCGCAAACAGGACCGTTTCTAATTTAGGATTTCGGTTGATCAGCCAGATCGGCAGCACATTCAGATTAAATCCCATATGCAGCACGATCGAATAGGCAATATTGTCTTCATCGATGGATACTTTCGCAAGAAACAGTCCCATAATAAAGGCATATACAATCCAGATCGGCGATATATGAAATAACGCAAACACGACCGAAACCAATAAAACACTGTGTTTTTCCTGAAACCAGCCCAGAAGTCTGTTCAGCATAAAACCACGAAATACAATCTCTTCTGCGATCGGTGCAAGAATGATCGTTGATACAAGAGCCAGGATCTGGTCCGTTCCGTAAGTAAGTGAATTGGATGCACCGGAGTAACTCTCGATCAGTGCCTTAGGAAACGGTACGACTGTGATCAGTGCAGAAAAGAAAAATCCAAATCCAAAACCGCAGCCTGCAAGCCAGAGAAGTTTCTTTCTGTCCAGTTCTTTCCATTCTAGCGTTGCATCTACTGCAAGTGAACATCCGTTTTTCTTGCATCTTATATATAGTAGAAACATCGTAAGAACGATTCCGGCTGCAAAATAAAAATTTCCACTTCCTGAAACCACCTGCTCAGCAGTACGATTACTCCAAAACATCATACCTATGCTCATTAACAAAGCCGGCAAGACCGAATATAGGAGTAACGGACGGATCGAATATAAGAAAACAGACGTCCCCTTCCATATTTTCTGCTGAAACGACAATTCCTGCATGGATTCATTTATCTCAGTTTTCTTCAATCGTAAGTACGCCTCCAAATCCGGTAATCTCAAAAATCTCCATAATACACGGCTGAACATTTCGAAGAAGCATGGTTCCCTGTAACTTGTTCATCATCTTCTGTGCAGAGCCAAAAGCCCGGAGCCCAACAGAAGAAATATATGTAGTGTCAGCCATATCAATAATAATTTCCGTTTCTCCTGCTTCGATCAAAGCTTTTAACTGCGCATCCAATTTCGGTGCACTGACTGCATCTATCTTTTTTAAAGTTTTAATTTCTGTCATACTCTGCATCTCCTTCATCTAAATCTACGTCCACATCTGCGATCAGCCGATAAAAAGTTTCTGCCGCAGCCTCAAACTCTTCTTCATCTTCCACCGGAGAAAGCTGGATTTCATCATCATCTCCCTGTGTCAGATTCATAATATGGATCACTCCATCTTCATCCGTTTTCGGATGAAGCGCCATGTATTCCTTTTCACCTAGTAAAAATATACCCACTGCCTCATACTCCAGAATCTGGCCGTCTTCAAGAGTCAAGATAAACTCCAATGCAGGAAACGAGTCCGGATCTTCACTGATATTCACTTCCTCTTCAGAAACAAATACCTGATTCGTCTCATCTGCAAACACTTGCTGCTCAAGTTCATCTATTTCAAAAAGTTTTTTCATGCGGCCTCCTTACAATATTTTTCCGATCGTCAAGATATTATATCCATTTTCAAATTTATAGGTCACAAAATCCATCATTTTTTTTACCATATGAATTCCCAGACCGCCAATTCTTAGTTCTTCTAAAGGTAAATCAAAATCCGGTGCCGGATATTTCAACGGATCATATGGGATTCCCGAATCAGAAATTTGAATCCAAACAATGGTTTTCGTTTCCTTTGACTCTGCAAAACAGGAAACAGATACCATATCATCACAGATTTCCTTCTCACTACCATATCCGTAAGAAACAATATTTGTAAAAATCTCTTCTACTGATATACAAATCTGATTCAATTCTTTCTCAGTACAGGAAAATGCAGTCAGAGAACTCTGGATCATATCCAGAATCGAATCCAAATAAATCATTTGAGCTGGTATTGTTATTGTCTTCATGGATATTCTCCTGTCATAACTCGTTTTTTCGCATACTCCTCCAATTGTTATCATTATACATAGTTGTCTAAATATTTTCAATATTAAAATCAATACGATGATCCTCTTTGTGAATTATACCTTTTCTTCTAAAATAATTTATAAAGTTATGTTAGTAAGGGTAAATATTTTCTGTCCAATTAATATGCTGATTTGTAAAATTTAAAAAGGCTGCCACAAGGTTGTGGCAGCTGATCGTATTTCTTATAATATATTCAGTAATTTCCGGAAATACTCCGGAAGCGGAGCTTCAAACTTCATGTACTCTCCTGTCCTCGGGTGTACAAATCCAAGAATTCCTGCATGCAGTGTCTGTCCCTGCAGCTTAAACGGACATTTTGCAGGTCCGTAAACCGC
>SVDR01000040.1 GCA_015057755.1 Lachnoclostridium sp. | reverse complement strand
TTTCCTGGCAGATTAAAAGGGAGGTAACCAATGAATCACTATACTGCCGTGATTGGAACCATCACAAATATTGAATATATCACTAACAATGCTCAAACCGGCGGCTGCACCATCCTCTACACACTGGAGGGTGAAAATCCATCCGGTCCCTTTCAGGTGCAGCTTTCGCCCAATGTCTTTGTCATGAACCTGCATCCGTTCCAAGTGGGTGACCGCGTAACATTCTTCTTTGACAAAAACGCACCGATGGTCCTGAGCTATCCGCCGCGATACAATGCAATCGCTGCCGCGTATACTCCATATGGAACAAGTGCAATGCTGGATATTTTTCAAAACCATCTGGTAAATACTGAAAATACCCTGAAGCTGAATCTTGCCGGAGACACACCGGTAACCTTACAAAATGGTCAGCCATTTTTCGGAGATATCAACGGATATCTGCTTCTTGTTCTTTACAGCATGACCACTCGAAGTATTCCGGCTCAGACCACACCTGATCAGGTCGTGGTTTTCTGCCAAACTGCATAGCACGCAACTACCATTGGAAACAGATCACAAATATTTATTTCCGGTTGACATGTCGTCTATTACAAGCTATAATGCTGATATCTTTTGTATGACTGACGGATTACGCGGGACACCGCGGGGAAGTACAAAGGAGATTTTAGCCGACCGTCTGGGCAATTCAGTTATGTAACTGGATTGCCTTTTTTTGTTCCCAAAAGGCAGTCCTTAACATCGGATACTCATTCAACTCATACTGCTTAGGAGGATTAAGAAATGGAACATAAGAATTGGAATGGATTTCATGGCGGCGTTTGGCAAAATGAGATTAATGTAAGAGATTTCATTCAAAACAACTATACAGAGTATTGCGGCGACAGCAGCTTCCTTGCCGGTCCGACCCAGCGAACACAGGAAATGTTTAAAAAATTACAAACTCTTTTTGCCCTCGAAAGACAGTACGGAGGCGTATTGGATATTGATACCACAACCGTATCATCTCTTACCAGCTACGCTCCGGGCTATATCGATAAAGCCAACGAACTCATCGTTGGTATGCAGACCAACCGTCCGTTAAAAAGAGGTGTTAATCCGTTTGGCGGCATTCGCATGGCACGTCAGGCATGTACCGCATACGGCTATGAACTCAGCGATAAGATCGAAAGCGAATTTAACTATAGAACCACACACAATGGCGGCGTATTCCGCGCTTACACAGATGAAATGCGTGACGCCCGTAAGTGTCATATTATCACCGGTCTTCCGGATGCATACGGCAGAGGACGTATTATCGGCGACTACCGCCGCGTGGCATTGTACGGTGTTGACCGTTTAATTGAAGAAAAAACAAAAGACAAAAAAGCTCTTGAAAAAGGAAACTTTAATACCGATGAAATCCGTCTTGAGGAAGAGTTATTCCAGCAGATTACCTTCTTAGGTTTTATGAAAGAAATGGCTCAGATGTACGGCTATGACATCAGCGAACCGGCTTCCAATACCCGCGAGGCAATTCAGTGGACATACTTTGCATATCTTGCTTCTATCAAAGAGCAAAATGGTGCTGCCATGTCCTTAGGTCGTGTTTCCACCTTTTTTGATATCTATATCGAAAGAGATATTGCAAATGGTGTTCTCACAGAAGAAACTGCCCAGGAGCTTATCGATGATTTTGTAATGAAACTCCGTATTGCCCGTCATTTACGTACACCGGAATATAATGAATTATTTGGCGGAGATCCCATGTGGATCACCGAAGCAATCGGCGGAATGGGTCAGGACGGCAGAACTCTCGTTACGAAGAGCAGTTTCCGTATTTTAAATACACTCTATACACTCGGCTCCTCCCCGGAACCGAACTTAACCGTACTTTGGTCAGGAAAACTTCCGGAACACTTCAAAAAATACTGTGCAAAAGTTTCCGCTGATACGGACTCCATCCAGTACGAAAATGACGACATCATGCGTCCGATTTACGGCGATGATTATGCTATCGCTTGTTGTGTATCTGCCATGAAAGTCGGCAAACAGATGCAGTTCTTCGGTGCTCGCTGCAACCTTGCAAAATTATTACTTGTTGCCCTCAACGGCGGCTATGACACCTCCAGCAAAATGCACATCGGACCGCAGATGCCGGTTCTTACAGGCGACACGTTAGACTTTGAAACGGTTATGGAACGCTACAACATTTATATCAGCTGGTTAAGCAACCTCTATGTAAATACCATGAACGTTATCCATTACATGCATGATAAATATGCCTACGAAAAAACTCAGATGGCATTACACGACACCTATGTGGACCGTTTTATGGCATTTGGTATTGCAGGTTTATCTGTAGTAGCCGATTCTTTAAGCGCCATCAAATTTGCCAATGTGAAACCAATCAAAAATGAGGCCGGATTTATCGTTGACTTTGAAACCACCGGTGATTTCCCGAAATACGGCAACGATGATGACCGTGTAGACTTTATTGCAAGAGACATGGCTCATACGGTAATTACCGAACTTCGCAAGACTCCTACATACAGAAATGCGATCCATACCCTCTCTGTACTTACCATTACCTCCAATGTTATGTACGGAAAGAATACCGGCGCAACTCCGGATGGAAGAAAAGACGGAGAAGCGTTTGCCCCGGGCGCTAACCCAATGCATAATCGTGAAGAAAACGGTGCTTTGGCATCTTTAAATTCCGTTTCCAAGATCAGCTACGATGATTGCCGCGACGGTGTGTCCAACACCTTCTCCATCACTCCTGATGCACTTGGCCGTACGGAAGAAGAACGCATAGATAATCTTGTAACTATCTTAGACGGATATTTTGCAAAAAAAGCTCATCACATCAATGTGAATGTCATGAGCCGTGAAACACTGATCAAAGCATACGAGAACCCGGACGCATATCCAAACCTCACGATCCGCGTTTCCGGTTACGCAGTAAACTTCAATAAGCTTTCCAGAGAACAGCAAAGAGAGGTTATCAGCAGAACCTTCCACGAAAGCGTGTAATTATGAGTTCTGCACTTGGTTATATTCATTCCTTTCAAAGCCTCGGGACCTTAGATGGTCCCGGGGTACGATTTGTAGTTTTTATGCAGGGCTGTAATCTTCGCTGCAGCTGCTGCCATAATCCTGACACCTGGAAATTAAACGAAGGCCGTCAATTCTCTCCCATGGAAATCGTTCAAAAAGTACTCCGCTATCGTGAATACTTCAAAGAAAACGGAGGCATCACTGTCTCCGGCGGCGAACCTTTGCTGCAGGCTGATTTTGTATATGAATTATTCCGCCTCTGCCACGAAGCCGGCATCCATACATGTCTGGATACATCAGGAAGCATTTTAACACCTGCTGTGAAACGTCTTCTTTCGGAAACCGATTATGTTCTCTTGGATATAAAATATACTGACGATGCCCTTTATCAAAAACATGTAGGATGCTCTTTGCATGCACCGCTTGAGTTTTTATCCTGTTTGGAAAACCATTCTATCCCAACACGCATCCGCCAGGTAATTATTCCTACGATTAATGATACCCCTGAACAAATTGAGCAATTGACACATCTGATCGAACCATATACCTGTGTGGAACAGATCGAATTACTTCCCTTCAAAAAAATATGTCAGGTTAAATATGACGAATTAGGAATTAAATTTCCTTTTTCCCATATTCCTGCAGCAGATAAAAACCAGGTACTGTCTTTGGAGGAAAAATTAAAAAGCTTTAACAAGTAGCGAGGAAAATGCGATGAACACCGCATTTTCTTCGCTGCTTGTTTGTATGACATGTAAAAAACCTCGCAAATGGATTTTTCCATCTGCGAGGTTCTGTTTTTAAAATTAATTCCTATAGAAGAATTACTTTCCAGCCATCTGCTTAGCAACTTCTTCTGCAAAGTTCTCTTCCTTCTTCTCATGACCTTCACCTGTCTCGAAACGAACGAACTTCTTAACTGTGATGTTAGCACCGTTCTCTTTTGCAACCTGAGCTACATACTGAGCAACTGTCTGCTTGCCATCTTCTGCTTTAACGTAAACCTGATCAAGTAAGCAGATCTCTTTGAGCTGCTTGTTGATACGACCTGCGATCATACCCTGGATAACTTTCTCCGGCTTGGAAGCTTCCTTCGGATCATTCATGATCTGAGCCATAAGGATAGCTTTCTCGTGCTCAAGGTACTCAGCGCTTACTTCTTTGCTGTTTGTGTACTGCGGTCTTAAAGCTGCAACCTGCATAGCTACGTTCTTAGCCATCTCTTTAACAGCGTCGTTAACAACGTCTGTCTCAACGTCGATAAGAACACCGATCTTACCGCCAGCGTGGATGTAGGAAACAACGCAACCGTTCTCCTCTACAACCTGCTCAAAACGACGGATGTTCATGTTCTCGCCGATGATGGAAATCTGGGAAGCAAGAGCTTCTTTAACTGTGAGAGTTGTATCTTTAGCCCATGTCTCAGCCATGAACTCGTCCATGTTGGATGCTGTTGTGTTAAGAGCCTGAGCTGCAACATCTGCTGCGTAGTTCTGGAACTTCTCGTTCTTTGCTACGAAGTCTGTCTCAGCGTTAACCTCTACAACTACAGCTTTCTTGCCGCACTCTGTAAGAGCTGTAACTACGATACCCTCTGCTGCAATACGACCAGCTTTTTTAGCTGCGCCTGCAAGTCCTTTTTCACGTAAGAACTCTACTGCTTTATCCATGTCGCCTTCTGTAGCTGTAAGAGCTTTCTTACAGTCCATCATACCAGCGCCTGTCATTTCTCTTAATTCTTTTACTAATGCTGCTGTTACTGCTGCCATGTTCGTTTCCTCCGATATATGAAAATCAAACTACCGGCTCCTCTCGGATACCGGGCTGCCATTAGAATTAAGCCTCTACAGCCTCTTCTACAGCAACTTCTTCAACTTCTTCTGCTACACCCTGATTAGCCTCGATAACAGCGTCTGCCATCTTGGATACGATCAGTTTTACGGCTCTGATAGCATCATCGTTACCCGGGATTACATAGTCAAGCTCTTCCGGATCACAGTTTGTATCAGCAATACCGATAAGCGGAATACCGAGTGTGTGTGCTTCCTGTACGCAGATTCTTTCCTTCTTCGGGTCTACTACGAAGATAGCATCCGGGATCTTCTTCATTTCCTTGATACCGCCAAGGTTCTTCTCAAGTTTCTCCCACTCTTTCTTAAGCTCGATAACTTCCTTCTTCGGAAGAACATCAAATGTTCCGTCCTCAGACATCTTCTCGATTGCTTTGAGTCTAGCAATTCTGGACTGGATTGTCTTGAAGTTTGTGAGCATACCGCCGAGCCATCTCTCGTTTACGAAGTACATACCGCAACGCTCTGCCTCTGTCTTGATAGCATCCTGAGCCTGTTTCTTTGTACCTACGAAAAGGATTGTGCCGCCGTCAGCAGCGATGTCAGAGATTGCTTTGTAAGCCTCATCAACTTTACCTACAGATTTCTGAAGGTCGATGATGTAGATACCATTTCTCTCTGTAAAAATGTACGGAGCCATTTTCGGGTTCCATCTTCTTGTCTGGTGACCGAAATGTACGCCGGCTTCCAGAAGCTGTTTCATTGAAATAACGCTCATTGTATTTCCCTCCATTGGTTAAATTCTTCCGCCTGCATCTTGCTTCCTTGAAGACTTTCCGTACCCCGGAAAAGCACCGCTCTCAGAATCCGCAGACGTGCATAATATCAGCTCTCCTACTATATCACAAGACCATTTTTCTTGCAAGTGCTTTTTTCATGTTTTTTTACATTTTTTTCAACATTTTCAACAAAAAAGAAGTGTCGTCAATTACGGACGACACCTCTCTAATCAGCCTTCAGCCAAACACGGACTATTTACCGTTAGCAGCCTTTAATGTTTTCAGTTCTTCGAAGATCACATCATTGAGAACCTTAATATAAGTTCCCTTCATACCGGAAGATCTGGACTCGATCACACCGGCACTTTCAAACTTACGAAGTGCGTTTACGATAACTGAACGTGTGATTCCTACACGGTCAGCAATCTTGCTGGCAACGAGGATACCCTCGTTTCCATCCAACTCATCAAAAATATGAGTGATCGCTTCCAGCTCGGAGAAGGACAGTGTACTGATCGCAGACTTCACAATCTGAATCTTTCTTGTCTCTTCTGCATTCTCCTCATTTACAGAGCGCATCATCTCAAGACCAACTACTGTTGTACCATATTCGCTCAAAATAATATCATCAATATCATACTGCTCATTCTGCTTGTAGATAAACAGAGTTCCAAGACGTTCTCCGGCGATATCGATTGGTGTAATAATAGCCTGATACTTTTTAACGTTCTCCTCTGCAAATCCGAGAGTCGCAAGGTTTACGTTCTCCTTTGTGGAAAGAACGCTTAAAAGACGTTCATTCAGCATCTTATCGATATAACCACCGACTTTGTCTTCGATCAGCTCGTGAATCTCATCCACGCCCGGACAAATGCTAACGCCTAAAACCTTTCCCTTCTTACTGATCACGAGAATATTCGATAATAAAATCTCGCTCAGTACTTTACAGATGTCATTGAATACAACTTTGTGCGAATTATTGTTGTGGAGTAGTTTATTTATTTTTCGGGTTTTATCCAGTAATTCAACACTCATTATCCGAAAACCTCCCTTTCCTCACGATATCGTATAATAAAATTGTTTTAACACGTAAATTGTAGCACAATTATTTGGAAATATCAAGACTTTTTCGGATAATTTCAAAAATCATATAAAAAGCGTCTAAAAATCCCCATTATGGTTATTTTTAGACGCTTTCCTTTTGTTTTGTCTTTATGAATTGTTCATATTTTCCGTATTATTTATTTTTTACAAATCCACACTGCTCATCGGCACAGGCAAGTTTATTTCCTTTTTCAATCATGTAACCGCCACAGTCCGGACACTTCTCGATCACCGGCTTCTGCCAGGACATAAAATCACAATCCGGATTTGCTTCACAGCCAAAATACTTACGGCCTTTCTTTGTCTTCTTCACAATGATCTCTTTGCCGCACTTCGGGCACGGAATTCCGGTTTTTTCCAGGTATGGCTTTGTGTTCTTACACTCCGGGAATCCAGGACATGCCAGGAATTTACCGTGCGGACCATACTTGATCACCATTCTTCTGCCGCAGAGTTCACACTCTTCTTCCGATTCCTCATCTGCAATGTGCACAGCTTCTAAGCTGTCTTTTGCCTCATTTACCGCCTCGATCAGATCCGGATAGAAATTGCGTACAACCGTCTTCCATTCGATTTGTCCGTCTCCTACGCTGTCAAGAAGGTACTCCAGATTGGCAGTAAAGGTAAGATCCACAATGCTCGGGAACCATTCTTTCATGATTCGGTTCACAACCTCACCAATCTCTGTCACATAAATGTTTTTATTTTCCTTTACCACATATCTTCTTGCAAGAATCGTTGTGATCGTCGGAGCGTACGTACTCGGACGTCCGATTCCCTGCTCTTCCAGTGCCTTTACAAGAGATGCCTCTGTATAATGCGCCGGCGGCTGGGTAAAATGCTGTGCACTGACAAGATCTGCCAGCTCCATCTCCTGTCCCATTTCAATTTGAGCAAGGTTCTGACTCTTCTCATCTTTTTCATCTGCCTCTGTATATACAGACATAAATCCGTCAAACTTCAAACTGGAGGCAGTCATCGTGAAGGTATTACCGCCTGCCATTAATTTCACAGAAGTAGTCTCATACACAGCCGGAGCCATACGGCTTGCTGCAAAGCGTTTCCAGATCAACTGATATAAGCGGAACAGATCGCGAGCAAGAGAATCTTTCACTTTTACCGGTGTTAACGCAATGTTCGTCGGTCGGATCGCCTCATGTGCATCCTGAATCTTAGCTGTATTTTTCTTCGCTGTATCCTGGGCAGAAACGTAACGGTCTCCATACTGTGAGGAAATAAACTCTCGCGCGGTCTTATCTGCTTCCTCTGACACACGGGTAGAGTCTGTACGCAAGTATGTGATCAAACCGATAGTTCCGTGTCCTTTTACTTCAACACCTTCATATAACTGCTGAGCCAGACGCATCGTCTTCTGCGTAGAGAAATTCAGCGCCTTCGATGCTTCCTGCTGAAGCGTACTGGTTGTAAACGGAATCGGAGCTTTTTTTACTCTCTCACCATGCTTGATCTCTGATACAACAAACTTCTCGTCTTTTAAAGACGCAAGAATCGCTTCGAGATCTTCTTTGCTTTTGATCTCACCTTTGCCATTCCTGTCTTTTTGGAACTTTGCGATCATCGGCTTTTTCGAACCCGGCACCTTAAACTGTGCTTCCAGGCTCCAGTATTCCTCTGGAATAAATGCCGCAATTTCCTCTTCTCTGTCACAGATCATGCGAAGAGCCACCGACTGAACACGGCCTGCACTAAGACCCCTTTTCACTTTTTCCCATAAGATCGGACTGATGCTGTATCCTACCATACGGTCCAAAATACGTCGTGTCTGCTGCGCATCAACAAGATTCATATCCAGTTCTCTCGGAGCTTTTAAAGATGCCTTAACGGCATTTTTTGTAATTTCATTGAAGCTGATACGATAAACCTTTTTATCTTTGACCTCGTCCAGCTTCAGTGCTTTCATCAAATGCCAGGAAATCGCTTCTCCTTCACGGTCCGGGTCAGTTGCAAGATAAATCTTATCTGCTTTTTTTACTTCTTTTCTGAGTTTGGCGAGAACATCCCCTTTTCCACGGATGGTAATGTACTTCGGTTCATAATCATTTTCAACATCTACGCCGAGAGTACTTTTCGGGAGATCACGAACATGACCACCGGATGCATCCACTTCATAAGTACTGCCTAAAAACTTCTTTATTGTCTTAACCTTTGCAGGAGACTCCACAATCACAAGACTGTTCGCCATTCTAAAACCTCACATCTTTCTGCAATAATTTTGGTTCCCACAACTCTGAATGTATCCGGACAGTTCTAAAGTCATCAGACTTTCTAATACCTCCGAAACCGGAATTTGGCAAAAAGTAACAATTTCCTCCAGAGATTGGGGGCGAGAATCTATGAAACTATACACCAATTTTTCCCGCTTGGCAAGTCTCTTTTCTGATTTTTTATTTTCCCTTAAAGTTCCGCCTGTATCCAGACCAAAAAAATCCAGTATATCCTCCGGTCCAAGACACACTGCCGCCCCCATCTGCAACAGCCGGTTACAGCCTGCACTAAGTGGATCATTAATCCTTCCGGGAAGTGCAAAGACTTCTTTTCCCTGCTCCAATGCCAGATCTCCCGTTATCAGTGAACCACTTTTTTCTCTTGCCTCTGCAATGATCACAGCATCCGCCAATCCGCTGATAATTCTGTTGCGCATTGGAAAATTCATAGCAGTCGGAGCGGTTCCCGGTACAAATTCGCTAATGATTCCTCCATTCACTTGTATCTCCTTATATAGACGATAATTTTCACGCGGATAACAGGTGTTTACACCACATCCCATAACCGCAAACGTTTTTCCTTCTGACCGAAGGCAGCCCTCATGTGCAGCTCGATCTACTCCCAGAGCCAGACCGCTCAATATCTGAACTCCGTATGCCGCCAACTCACTAGACAGATATTCCGCAGCCTGCCTTCCGTACTCGGTACATTTTCTGGCACCAACAATGGCAACTGTGGGACTCTGTTCATCCGGAAGTTCTCCTTTTACAAATAAACCGACCGGCGACTCTCTGTAGGGAAGCAATCGCTTCGGATATCTTTCTTCCAAATGTGTGATATAGCGAATATGATTCTTTTCCAAGGACTCGTATTCTCTTCTTAATTCATCCTCCCTTTTGCGCCACTCCCAAAATGCCTCCTGTCGTTTCTCGTTTAATATATGTGTGTTTGTCAATGTTTGACTGTTACTTTTCCAAACCGCTTCATAAGAGCCAAACCACTCTCCTAAACGTCGGATCAAGATTGTGCCCAGACCTGTAACATGACTCAACATAAATAAATATTCTTTCTCCTTTTTCATCTGTCGTCTTACTGCCCCCAATACCGTTCTCGAACTCTCACATAGGAGATTGCTTCGCACAAATCTTTATGTTCCACTTGCATTCGCCCTTCCATGTCCGCGGTCGTCCTTGCTATTTTTAGTATCTTGTCATACATCCTTGCAGACAGCTGCAATTCACGGAAAACATCCTTCATAAACTGGCTTTCTTCTTTATTTATATGACAAAATTCTTTAATCTGCCTGCTGTTCATCTCACTGTTATAACGTATCTTTGTACCCTTAAACCGTGCTTCCTGAATTGCTCTGCACGCCTCCACTCGTTCACGGATCTGAACCGAAGACTCATTTTCCGAAGGACGTGTCAGCTCGTCAAATGAAAGCTGATTTGCCTCTACACACACATCAATCCTGTCCAGCAGCGGTCTTGAAATTTTAGATAGATATCTTTTTACCTGCCAAGGGCTGCAAGTGCACCGGGTGCTGGGGAAATGACCGCAGGGACAGGGATTGGTAGCCGAAACAAAAAGAAAGTCTGCCGGATATGTATACGTACCGTTGACACGGGCAATTTGAATCACCTTTTCCTCAAGAGGAGTTCGAAGCCCTTGCAGCGATTCCCTGTGTGCTTCACCGAGCTCATCCAAAAACAGAATCCCTCCGGTCGCCAGTGACATCTCTCCAGGTTTCGGACGTATTCCGCCTCCTGTTAACGCCTGAGCCGTAACAGAGTAATGAGGGGTTCGAAATGGCCGTCTGCAGATCAAAGGTTCCGATGGATCCAGCATTTGAACGACGCTGTAGATTTTTGACATTTCTATACATTCTTCCAGCCTGAGCCGCGGCAAAATCGTCGGCATACGTTTTGCGATCATAGTTTTCCCAGAGCCCGGGGGGCCGATCATCAGCAAATTATGATTTCCGGACGCAGCCACCTCGGCAGCCCTTCTCAGCACCTTTTGACCGTTCACCTCCGAAAAATCCACATCATACTGATTTAATTCAAACGTCTGACACAATTCCTCGCGATTCCAGCATTCTATCTTTCGTTTTCCCTGAAGCATATCGAATAAATCATTAAGATTTGCGATTCCAACCAGTTCAATTCCGGCAATAACAGCTGCCTCACGAATATTATCCATCGGCAGGAACAGCCTTTGATATCCGGACTTTTTTGCCCAGTCCGTCAATGCCAGTATTCCGGGTACTCCTTTCACTCGTCCATCAAGCCCAAGTTCTCCAATAAACACAGCTCCTTCCGTAATTCCCGGAATTACCAAGCCATATGCACTCAAAATAGCCACAGCTATCGGCATATCAAATCCGGTTCCTTCTTTTCTGATATCTGCCGGTGAAAGATTGATTGTTACCTTTTTCGGCGGCAAAGACACATGCAAATTTCGTATGGCTGTCCTGACTCTGTCCTGCGCTTCTTTCACTTCAGAAGCCAATACACCCACAAAAGAATATCCGGGCAATCCATCGCTTACATCCGCCTCCACAAGTACATGCATACCTTCCAATCCTTGCAGAAACATTCCGTTGATTTTTCCAAACAATGAAACTATCCTCCTTATATTTAATTGTTGTATCTCAAAGAACATTCGGGAATTACATACAGAAATTTTAGAACAAATAGAATTGTAAGAATTTTAGAATGTTTTAAGATAATAAAACTATAACCGACATCACAATATTTTACAAGTGTTTTCTTGTTTTCAACAGGGAAGATATCATTATCTTGGGACAACAATATCTTCCCCGCAAACAAGTCTATTTAACTATTTCAAATAGTTTCCATGATCCATTCATGAATATCAGCAAAGACTTCCAAGCGATTGATCTCGTGTACAAGCTCATGGCGTGCTTCTTCATAAAGCACCTCTTCTAAGTGTTCAACACCTGCCATATGAAGTCGTTCATACACTTTTCTTACACCTTTTCCGTTATCTCCAACCGGATCGTTATCTCCCGAAATAATTAAAATTGGAGCATCCGTGCGAACATGGCCAGCTTTCTCCTCTTTTGCGACATCCAAGATCAGACGGAAAAAATCATGATAAGCGGCCGCAGAAAAAATGAACTTACAGTATTCATCCTCCTCAAAATCTTTTGACAAACTCTCATCTCTTGTCAGCCAGTCATACGGTGTTTTGACAGGTTCAAATTTGGCATTGTAACTTCCAAGTGATAACTTGTACAACAGACCACTGCGATACAGTTCACCTTTCAGCTTCCTCATACTTCCGGCCAGCACACAGCCGGCTGCAACCAGAGCTTCCGGCGGTGCTCCTGTTCCCATAAGAATAAAACCATCCGGACCGTCCGGATACACCGACATATATTTCCTCGTCAGGAACGAACCCATACTATGTCCAAGCAGGATCAGCTTTTTATCCGGATACATTTTCTTACAACAAACTGTCACACGTCGAATGTCTTTTACTACATTCGTAATGCCATTTCGCGGACCAAAATAACCAAACTCATCTTGATTTGACACACTCTTGCCATGTCCCAAATGATCATGTCCGATCACAGCAATCCCATGCTCTGCCATCCATACACAAAATTCCCGATAACGTTCAATATGTTCAACCATACCGTGCGTAATCTGCAGTACAGCTTTCACTGTCTCGTCCGGAATCCATTCCATACAGCGTAATTTATGTTTTCCATCACTGGACGGAAGGAAAAATTCTCTTTCTCTCATTGCGACACCTCCACTTGGAACTAAATACATTCTTTGTATTATTATAGCACAAAAATCCTCGCACAATCATACAGTTATTGAAATTCTGTCATATATTTTCTGTAACGCAACGGCAAATGATTCCGCTGACATCTTTCATTTTTTCGTTCCTCTATCGCAATCGTTTCAAAGAAAATATTCCACAACTTTGTATAGCAGTCAGATTCTTTTCCAACTAACAAAGCTTCTATTTCTGAATCCGCAATATCTGTCTTTAGTACCCAGAAACTTTTCTGTGCAGAATAGATGGCTGCTGTCCTGTGTATCTCATCGTATATGATCCAGTTTTCATCGGGAGTTCTGTCTGCAAAATATCCGGCAATCAGTTCCAACACCTGATTCTCCGGTCCGATCCTGCTAAAATATACTCCGGAAGGAAGGCGTTCAAAACGGACGAACTCCTTCTGTGACAATGCTTCCCGTCCGACAAATCGATCCATCTGAAAAATCCGGTAAACTGCCGGATCTTGCAGCATTTTGATCGCACGTCTGCCATATCGCAGACCTACCGCGATAAATCGCAAAATGCAGTCTGCCCGCTCCGGACTTTTGTGCAAAGCAGTACGATACAAACGGACATATGCCTCTTCTGACATAAATGATCGAATCTTTTTGGACACCTTCTCAGCTTTTTCTCTGTTGATCAGACACTCTTTATATTCCGCAAATAACTGAGGTTCATATTCATTCTGTAACTCCAATCGGCATTCCTGCAATGGGATGCGGCTTGCATACACATCATACACACCCGTCAAAATACCATCAAATCCATCTTCACACAAAAAAATAACCATCGTTTTTCCTTTTTATAGTTCACCGAACAAGGCCTTTTTTCCATCGTCCGGATCCGCGAGCGCATCTGGTCGCCAATCTTGGAACAACGTCAGCTGGCGAAAGCTTGTCTGGTTTTCAATTTCCCATGTTTCTTTTTTCTCTGTTCCGATCAACTGACTTGTAATGAAATTTTCCTCGAACCGGAATGGATGAAGCATTTTCCCGCCACATGTCATAAAGTACATCGCTCGTTTCAATACCACTCCAAAGCGCTTTAAATCCTCAAATGTCAACTTTCCGTTTCTTCGTGCCGCCGCAATCCGTCTTGCCGAGCGTACTCCGACTCCTGGTATGCGAAGAAGTGTCGAATAGTCTGCAGTCATTACCTCAACCGGAAACTCGTCCAGATGACGTACCGCCCAGTCACACTTAGGATCCAAAAACACATTAAAATTTGGTCGTTCCTCCGATAACAGCTCTGAAGCATGAAAACCATAATATCGAAGCAGCCAGTCTGCCTGATAAAGACGATGCTCCCTCAAAAGAGGCGGACCTCCGGTCGGTGCAGGAAGCAGCGAGTCCTGCACAACCGGTACATAAGCTGAGTAAAACACTCTCTTTAGTTCAAACTTCTGATATAAGGCTTCTGCAACCGAAACCAGATGAAGATCACTTTCCGGAGTCGCCCCAACGATCATCTGCGTACTCTGTCCGGCCGGAACAAACTTCGGTGTCTGCTTATAGACGACCAGCTCATGCTGATTTTCCGAAATCCCATTTTGAATCTGCTTCATGGGAATCAAAATCTTCTCTCGCGTCTTTCCCGGACACAGTTTTTTTAAACTCTCCGCTGTCGGCAATTCCAGATTAATGCTCATACGATCTGCGAGAAACCCCACTTTCTCTATCAGCGATGCATCAGCTCCCGGAATCGCCTTTACATGAATATAACCACGAAACTTATAAATATTTCTCAATTTCCACAAAGCTTCATAAAGGCGTTCCATCGTATGATCTGCGGACCCCATAATACCGGAACTTAAAAACAATCCCTCGATATAATTTCTCCGATAAAACTCCATAGTCAGCTCACAAATCTCATCTGGTGTAAATGCGGTCCGCACCACATCATTTGAACAGCGGTTTACACAATACTTACAATCGTAAATACACCAGTTTGTCATTAATATCTTCAGCAAAGAAATACATCTTCCGTCCGCAGCAAAACTATGACAAATACCGCTTTCTGACGCATTTCCCAGGAATCCTTTCTTTCCCCTTCTGGAGGAACCGCTGGAAGTACAAGCCACATCATACTTGGCTGCATCGGTCAATATCTTCAGTTTATCTTCTATGCTCATACTTTCCTGATATAGCAACGATGCCACCTCCTTTGTATCTTTTCGAACATTTGTTCTTTTTATCATTATAACACCATGTTCCTCATTTTGCAACTCTTTTTCGAACGTTTGTTCTTTTTTTATTTTAAAGTATCTTTTAATTTTTCAATCGCTTTTTTTTCGATTCTGCTGACATACGATCTCGATATTCCGAGCACATCAGCCACCTCTCTCTGAGTGTATTCTTTAGAAACAAAAAGACCGTATCGCATCCGGATTACGGTCTTTTCTGTATCGTTTAAATTTGTCTTGATGGATTCATAGAGATTCTTGATATCCTGATTTAGAATTACCTGTTCCAGCGCCTCTTTTCCTTCCAATTCCAGAACATCCATGAGACTGACTGTCTCCCCGTCCTTATCTGTCCCGATGGGTTCATAAATGGAAACTTCTTTTGAATATTTTTTCCCTGCCCGGAACAGCATCAAAATTTCATTTTCCACGCATTTCGCGGCATATGTTCCAAGCCTGGAACCTTTATCCAGGTTAAATGTATCGACTGCCTTGATCAGTCCAATGGTACCGACCGAGAGCAGGTCCTCCATCTCATAATCTGTGCCCTGATATTTTTTTACAACATGAGCAACCAGCCGCATATTTCTATATATAAGGATTTCCCGCGCTTCTTGATCTCCTTCTTTATATCGTTCCAGGTACTCTCTTTCTTCGCGTGCAGATAATGGTTGTGGAAAAGTCTTCAAAAGAAAGCCACCTCAAGCATTCATTAGTTTATTCTATGCTTCGGTGGCTTTCCAAGTGCTTTTACAAGATTCGATTTTATAATTCTTTTAAGAATGCTGCTAATACTTCAAATGTCTGGTCAAAAGACGCCAGATTCATCTGCTCTTTTGGTGTATGGGCTCCGTCACACTCTGCACCGATCGTAACCACATCCAGACCCGGGATCAGATCGCAGAAAACACCACATTCTAATCCGCCATGAGTAGCAAGTAATTCGATTTCGATGCCTTTTTGCTCTTTGAATACTTTACCCAGAATCTTTCTCATCTCAGAATCCGGATTGAATTCCCATGACGGGAATTTATTGTATACATCGATTTTCATATCAAAGATACCGGCGAGGATGCAGAGCTCCTGCTCCATCTGGTCACGGTAAGACATTTTTTCTGCTCGAAGAGAATACTGGAACTCCACATAATCCGCTCCACAGCGCACAGAAGCCAGGTTTTCAGATGCGATCGGAAGATTCTCAATCTGAAGGCTCTTGTGTCTTAAACCGGTCGGAAGCAGGTACATGCAATCGATGATATCTGCGCTGATTTCTTCGCAGATTGCAAGATCTCCCTCTGCAGTTTCTAATGTCACTGCAAAGTCCGGCTCCTGGAATTTAATCTCGTTGCGGATTTTCGCTGTCATACGTTCACATGCATTTCGAAGTTCTTCTTCCTTCGCTGTGCTGGCGATCAATGCCTCACATTCTCTCGGAATCGCATTATTCTTCAGACCGCCGTTCAGCTTCACAATACGAAGATCACAGCTTCCGGAAATCTCCTTTAAAATTCGTGCACAGATCTTTAAGGCATTTCCAAGTTCACGGTTGATACTTCCGCCGGAATGACCGCCTTTTAATCCGGTCACAAACAAACGATAAACCGGCGCATCGCAAGCTTCAAATTCTACCGGTTTTCTAAGACCGATCATCTCACCTCCGGCACTTGTTGTGCAAGTACCGATTCCGCGTCCGCCAAAATCCAGATTGATATAACGTTTTGCTTTAAAATCTTCCGCTTTTAACGCAAATGCGCCAAGCAGTCCGACTTCCTCCTGAACAGTAAACACACACTCCAGAGCCGGACTCGGAAGATCCAACTCCAGAGCTGCAAGCATATATGCACAGCCCATACCGTCATCCGCACCGAGGGTCGTACCTCTTGCTCTCAAAATACCGTCCTCTACATAAAGATCCAACGGATCTGTATCAAAATTATGGTCACAGTCTGCATTTTTTTCACAGACGATATCTGTATGAGCCTGTAAGATCACAGCTCCATGATCCTCATAACCAGCAGAAGCCGGCTTATAAATGATCACATTGTGCAGCTCATCTCTCTTGTACTCCAGACCGTGTGCCTTTGCAAATTCCACTAAATAATCTGCACATGCTTCCTCTTTGTAGGATGCACGAGGGATTCTGGATAACTCTTCAAAATATTTCTGATGCGGGATATTGTGATTTAAAACGTTCATATACTGCCTCCTGCTAAAACTTGATTTCCATGGTAATGAGATCGCTCGGTTCCGGCGTAAATCCTCGTGCGATCAGTGCCTGCTCCAGCTTAGGATTATCAATCGCAAATGTGCAGGAAACCTTTTCCAGTCCCTGTGCTTTTGCATAATTCACTGCGAAACCCAGACATTTCTCATAGTCTCCGCCCATCATTGCAATATGAAGCGTTACCTGATGCTGGAAGCGCGCTCCACAGACAATAAAGCTTCCGCTTTCTTTATCTTCAAATACCTTACCTTCCATTGCAAATCCTTTTGCATTTTCCTCATTAACATGATAGAAGGTGCGGTTAAAGATCATGTAATCGTTGTATTCTTCTTTCATCGGAGTGATCAGCTCTACTGCTCTCTGCCAGCCCACGTGCTTAAATCCGTGTACATTTCCGCCGGAAAGATCAGTCAAATGATAGCCCCTGTGCTGGGCTGCTTTGGAAAGTCCGTTAATCTTTGCCAGTCCGGCGCTCACTTCATTTTTCACACCGGTAAACATCGCCATGGACGGACAGCCATTTTCTTTGGCAAGCTGATGGTACATCTTGTAAATAGCTTTTCCTGCTCCCTGCTTCTGCCACTGCGGGCTGATACGCAAAGTCTCCAGCCAGCCGGTCCCGTCAAACAGAACCGTAAATCTTCCGATACCGATCATGACATCTTCATTGTACACGGTCACAAGACCGCCTTTCTGATTGTAAAAATAATGCCAGGCATCTTCCAGATAACAATAATTACCCATTGCCTCCGTCTCAACCCTCGCACACTCTTTCATATCTCCATAAGAAGCAAGTTTTACTGTAAAAGCCATCTTCATACTCTCCTTTACTCATTTCTGATCGCCGCAAGCGGACTAAGTTTCATAGCACGGATCGCCGGGAATAAACCGGCCAGCATACCGATAATGATCGCAAATATCACTGCCATTCCGGAAAGCCACGGCGGAATTCGTGAAATATCTCCGGAACCTCCGATCAACGCTGCCCCAAGGAAATTATTGACCAGATAAGAGATTCCGTAACTAAGAACCAATCCCACAATACCTCCGATAAATCCGATAAATCCGGCTTCAATCAAAAACATATTTCGTATACTTCCGAGAGAAGATCCGAGAACTTTTAATACTCCGATCTCTTTTGTTCTTTCATAAATTGACATCATCATCGTATTAGCGATACTGATCGCCGCGACGAACATGGATACTGCACCGATACCGCCTAGCACTGCCTGGATCATATCGGTCTGTTCCTGAGCCTGCTCCAGCCACTGCATACTGCTGTATGCCTGAAATCCCATGTCCGTGATCGCATTCTGTACCTCAAGAACGTTGTCCATTTCATCCACATTGACATAGACCATATCGTAAATAAAATAACTGTACGGTTTTCCTTTTTTGTTAGTCGGCTGTCCCGGAATCGCATTCTTTCTGTAAATACGTTTCAACTGAGTTTTCAACTGTTCGATATCCGTAAACAGACCGTAGCTATATTCGTTGTATTCGTCCGGACTTCCCTTTACCAGACCGCTGACCGGAAAAACATATTTTTTTTGCTTTCCATTGCTGCCTCCGGTATTTTGAAACGTGATAAAAAAGGATCGATTATACAGATCGACATCCGGCATTTCACCTGTATCCCAATATCCTCTTCCGGTTTTGGAATTATAAAAATCCCTGGCAACCATATTTCCGACTACCAGCTGCATGGTGTTTGCATTCGGATCCGGAAGTGTTCCCTGGGCCAGTTCGATCTCTTTCAGCATCTCACTGCTGACTCCCTGCAATCTGGTACCACTGGTATAAGCTCCCTGACGCATGTTTATGTACGTGCTGAGAACCGGAGATACATAGGACACATGAGGGATAGCTTCCAGTGTTTTTATCGTTTCATCGGTCAAAAAACCATCCTCATCTACATCCGATCCCCATCCATAGTTGCTGTTGACTTCAATACGTGTCAGACTGCCGTAAGACGTATATTGTTCAATCGTCATCTCTTTTAAACCAATACCCAGAGACACCATAACAACGATGGAAGCCGTACCGATCGTAACGCCGAGGACGGTTAGAACCGTCCTCAATTTTCGGCGTTTTAGGTTATTGATGCTCATTGTGAGCAAATCAAAGAATCTCATCGTCCATTCCCGCTTTCTTCTTTTTACGTCTTATAAAGAAGACAATGCCTCCGAGAACTGCCGCTGCCGCAGCTCCGATCGGAAGTGCGTACTGTTTTAATTTGTCCATCATCGTTGGTTCCGGAACCGGATCATCCATAATCATAAAATCATCCATGAACGGATCTTCCATCGGCATCGGCTCCGAAACGAATAACTGAATCTCCTTATCTACAGAACTTACGGTTCCGTTTTCATCTTCGTACGTGATCTTGACCGTAACCATTCCGTCATCCATCGTCGGTGCAATACCGTAGATCATCGCATCAACATTGCCGCTCTCTCCTGGTTTGATGTTTCCAATATAGTTTTCACTTCTCTGAATGGAATCATCTTCAAAGATCGCTGTCACATTATAAAGGATCACTTTACCGGTGTTGTTGATGTCAAACATGATGTTCGACTCTCCGCCTACCTGAATGGAGTTTGGCATCACTTCAATATTTCCGGTATTCAGTCTCGCCTCCTGTTTGATCGGAATGGCAAATTTAACGGTTTCCTTTGCATTCTTAAACTCCGGGCTGTCGTACTGTTCCGTGATCGTGATCGTGTAGGAACGCTGCTCTGCACTTGGGCTGGAACTGTAATGCATCTCCAGAACTGCAGATGCTCCCGGCGCAAGATTGTTGACCACCGAAGAGTTCGAACCGTTTACTGTTGTAAACACCGGACTGTCACTGATGCTCTCCGGTTCCAGGGTAAACAGAATATTGCTTGCCGAAATCTTATCGGAAGCATTTTTCATCTTCACACGAAGAATAAAATCCTGTCCCGCAAATACGGTAGCCGGCTCTGTTTCAAAACTGTCTACAATAATTCGCGCTTTTGTTCTCTCATTTTCACCCGCATCGGCAGAAAGCTGGTCTTCCGTCTGTTTTCCGATAATCCGGACATACATGATTTCTTCAATCGGCTCTGCAAATGTGCCATTTTCCTCTTCTCTGTAGCGAATCGTATATTTGATCGGATAATAGCCGGATTCTGCACCTTCCTGAATAGCCATGCTGTATGGCACCTGAACCATCTCATTGGCTCCGATGTTGTTCATCCAGCGGTCATAGTTACCGTCATTAATCTCAAACGGAAACTCTTTTACGTTGGCAGAGAGTCCCATCTCCACCCGAACATCGTACGCGGTGCGGTAACCGGTATTGCGAAGATTGATTTCAAAATTCATGACCTGACCATAAATTCCCTGCGGTGTCGGCTGATTTTCACCTAAGGCAAATGCAACCGGTTCTGTTCCCGTTTCATCTTTCTCTGTCGGGTCAGTCGTAGTCTTTGTCTTCGCCCAGATGATCATCGTCTTCGCATACTCTCTCTGATGTCCCTGCTCATCCTCTGTCAGTACATGAATTAAAACCGGATAATATCCCTCTTCCAGATTTTTCTTCACACTGACCTTCAGGTTAGCAGTTTTTTTCGCTCCATCTTTGATGGAACCGATACTTTTCTGCTTGTTTAAGGAATCGTTGATCTCAAACGGATATGTAGTCTTCATGGAGCGTACAAGATCACTGCTGTCTTCCTCATCCACATCAATATCGTAATAATCCTTATAATCCTCTTCTTCCGCGATCCACACCGCAGTTTTCTTCCAGTCCTCTCCGGAATTGTTTTTCAAAGTGATCGAGATCGTTGAGGACTTACCAATCGTCACTTCCTCTGTCGAACCGATGACCAGCCGCACATCGGAGTTACCGTCATCTTTATAATAAACTTTCGGAATCTCTTCATCATCCTCATCTGCAAATACTGTCAGCGAAACGCTTGTAAGCATCAGCACCGCTGCCAGCATAAATAAAAAGAATTTCTTCATTATTTTCTTCATTCTGCGTCCCTGCTTTCGTCTGTCTGTTCTATTTTTTCTGAAGGAAGTCCCATGTTGTAGGCTTCTTCCAGTGCCACAAGATCCACCTCTCTGTGATTTTCTTCAATATGAACAATCTTACCGTCAATGATCTTAAAAATCCGGTCTGCATACGTCGCCAGATTATTATCGTGGGTTACCATCACCAACGTCTGATTCTGTTCTTTTACAATCTGCTGCATCAGGCGCAGCACTTCCATCGTAGTCTTGGAATCTAAGTTTCCGGTCGGTTCATCTGCAAAAATGATCTGCGGATTGGAAGCAAGCGCCCTTGCGATACCGACTCTCTGCTGCTGACCGCCGGACATCTGGTTTGGCATATGCTTCATATGCTTTTCCAGTCCCACAAGCTGCAGATATTTCTTCGCCTGCTTTAATCTGGCTGCCTTCGGAACCCCTCGAAAAGATAATGGTAAAGCAACATTTTCAATCGCATTCATCGTCCCCAGCAAATTGTAAGACTGAAAAATAAAGCCGACTCGTTCTCTTCGAAAAGCTACCAGCTGTTTTTCATTCAGCTTTTCAATATGCTTTCCCGCGATCACGATCTCGCCCTTCGTCGGATGCTCCAATCCTGCCAGCATATTGAGCAGTGTTGATTTTCCCGAACCGGAAGGGCCTGTGATCGCACAAAATTCACCTCGGTAAATTTCGAAATCCACACCGTCCAGAGCATGGACTTTCGTGTCTCCCATCCGATATATCTTATATAAATCTTTTACCTGAATGACTGCTTCACGCGCTTTGGATTCTTCCACACTCTCACCTTCTGTCTCGTCATATTCTGTCTCTATTATAGGAAAACCCGCATCAAATATAAATATAAAATTTATTAATATTCCTTACGAATTCTTTTCTGGCGTTTCCATCGTTTCATTGGTCAGACGACGCTCAAATTCTTTCAGGTATTCATCCACCGAAACATATTGTCCGTTATTCACACGATATGCCGGATTCCACATCCTTACCACACGGATTGCCGCATGTTTCGCATCAGATGTCGGACGGAAACTGCTGTCAGCCAGGAAAATATCTCCGACAACCAGATTCTTCCATTTCATGTAGATTTCCTGATTTTTCTTCTGTTTTTTATTGTGGAACACTTCCATTACGATCAGACGGAAAATCTCATCACTGCAGCATACGATAGTCTTAGGCTTCAAAAGACGGATCTGAGTCTTGATAAACTCGATATAATACTGTCCATACTGCATACTGATATCATCTGCTGCACCTTTTCCGCCGCGTTTATTCACATAAAGTACGGCTAACTGCTTCAGCAATTTCAAATTCGAACATTTTACCGTATTCTTATAAATATGTTCATTCACAAGCTTCTGCATACCTGCCAGGTAATCCAGATATTCCACCTCTCCGGTCGGGCTTTTTCCGGATGCCACCTGTCTTCTTACATCCGAAATAACCGGCATCGTCTGGCCTTTCTGAATGAACTTACGCATATTCGTCTCTTTCAAAACAAACATTGTTCCGTTATAATCCTCCGGGGATACGATTCCGTCAATATGAAAATTTCTCTGCTCAATCTCGCCATAACAAGTTGCACCATATGGTTCTTCCTCCATCTGCTGCATCATCTGCCATACCAGATACAGTTCTTCCAGCGACTCACACTTCGCCGCCTGCCCTTCCAGAACAATCTGCTCCATCGTTTTTCTCATATGTACGTCCTCCCGGATAAAATGTTCGAAATTTTATCAATCATTATCTTTTATATCATAGCACAATTTCCCTTGTTTTTGTAAAAAAGTTGTAGAATTTGCGTCCCATATCGTCTATAATAATTTCAACGTGGAAAATCCACATTTCAAATTCAGAAAGGAATGCTACTTATGAGACATTTACTTAGTCCGTTAGATTTTACCGTTGAAGAGATCCAGAAATTATTGGATCTTGCGTGTGATATTGAAAAAAATCGTTCCAAATATGCCCATGTTTGTGATGGAAAAAAGCTCGCCACACTCTTTTTTGAGCCAAGCACACGTACACGTTTAAGTTTTGAATCTGCTATGCTCAGTCTGGGCGGTTCCGTTCTCGGTTTTTCATCTGCAAGCTCCAGCTCTGCTGCAAAAGGAGAAAGTGTAGCCGATACGATCCGTATGATTTCCTGTTATTCCGATATCGTTGCCATGCGTCATCCAAAGGAAGGTTCCGCATTTGTTGCTGCTGAGAAATCCAGCATTCCGTTCATCAATGCAGGTGACGGCGGACATCAGCACCCGACACAGACATTGACGGATCTTCTTACTATTTATTCTTTAAAAGGAACGCTTGAGCATATGACCATCGGTCTCTGCGGCGATTTAAAATTCGGACGTACCGTACATTCCTTAATCCATGCTATGGTTCGATATCCGGGTGTGAAATTTGTACTGATCTCCCCGCCGGAGCTCCGTGTACCGGACTATATCCGCGAGGATGTACTTGATGCACACAACATCGAATATCGTGAAGTCGCAACTCTGGAAGAGGCTATGGCAGATCTGGATATTCTTTATATGACAAGAGTTCAGAGAGAACGCTTCCTGAGCGAGGAAGAATATCTCCGTGTGAAAGACTGCTATGTTCTTGATAAAGCAAAGATGAAACTGGCAAAAGAAGATATGTATGTTCTCCATCCGCTTCCGCGTGTCAATGAGATTTCCACAGAAGTGGATGACGATCCGAGAGCTGCATATTTCAGACAGGCTCAGTATGGTGTATATGTGCGTATGGCACTGATCATGACTTTACTTGAAGTGGACCCGAATCATAAATTAGAGGACAAGAAGACTGATGTTCAGCCGGTCCTTCTCAAAAATGAACTCCACTGCACCAACCCGAGCTGTATCACATCCATCGAACAGGAGCTTCCGCATATCTTCTATCTTGCAGATGAAGAGAAACAGGTATATCGCTGCCAGTATTGTGAAGCAAAATATACAAAATAACAACAAAAAGACCACGGTTCCAAACGTTCCGTGGTCTTTTATCATTCTTTTTAGAAATTCTGAGCAAAACGATAAGCCGGGTTATGTCGTGGATGATCATCTATCTAGACCGTCTGTCACCAGACGGCTCAAGCGACCTACCCGGAAGCAGACGGGCCGCCTTATGCTCCCTGTTCGGTCTTGCTTCGAGTGGGGTTTACATGTGCCCTCTC
>SVDR01000039.1 GCA_015057755.1 Lachnoclostridium sp. | reverse complement strand
GTACATAAGAGCGTTGGAAGCAGTCTCCTGGAGCTGTTTAACAACGCCGCACTCACGGAACAGGTTACCAACCATGAGCATACCAACAAGCGGAGCTGTTGTCGGCAGGATCATACATACGATGATTGTAACGATGATCGGGAATAAGATCTTCTCCAGTTTGGATACCGGACGAAGCTGTTCCATTTTGATCTTTCTCTCTGCTTCTGTTGTCATAGCCTTCATGATCGGCGGCTGGATAACCGGAACGAGAGCCATATAAGAGTAAGCAGCAACGGCGATCGGACCCATGAACTCTGTCTGGCCAAGTTTACCAGCAAGGAAGATGGATGTCGGGCCGTCAGCACCACCGATGATGGAGATAGCTGCAGCAGCCTTGTCGTTGAAGCCCATGAAAATAGCCATAAAGTAAGCAGCGTAGATACCGAACTGAGCAGCCGCACCTAAGAGGAAGCTCTTCGGGTTAGCAATAAGCGGACCGAAGTCAGTCATCGCACCTACACCCATGAAGATCAGGGACGGTAAGATACTCCACTCATCGAGTAAGTAGAAGTACCAGAGAAGTCCACCGACACCGTTGGAAGAATCTTCTGCGTGAATCATAATATCCGGATAGATATTTACAAGCAGCATACCAAAAGAAATCGGAACAAGGAGTAACGGCTCAAAGCCTTTGCCGATAGCAAGATATAAGAAGAAGCAAGCTACGGCGATCATGATGAGGTTACCCACGGACAGGTTCAGGAATGCTGTCTGCTGAAGAAGATTCGAAAGAGTGTTAACAATATAATCCATATTTATCCCTCCACGTGGAATCTGTTTTCAGCAAAAAATTAGTTCATTGTAGCGAGAGTTGCACCCGGCTCTACGGAATCACCTGCAGCAACGTTGATTGTAGCGATTGTACCATCCTGCGGAGCTACGATCTCGTTTTCCATCTTCATAGCTTCGAGAACAAGGATAACCTGACCCTTCTTAACAGCCTGACCAGCGGAAGCCTTAACGCCAAGGATCTTACCCGGCATCGGAGCTGTAACTGCTACTGCGCCTGCTGCGCCAGCCGGTGCTGCCGGAGCTGCTGCCGGTGCCGGAGCTGCCTTCGGAGCTGCTTTCGGTGCTGCCTTCGGAGCTGCTGCCGGTGCGGAAGCTGCGCCTGTGAAACCTTCTTCAACTGTTACTTCGTAAACGTTACCATTAACTGTAATTGTATAATTTTTCATTATTTAATTCCTCCTGAAAATATAGGTTATGCATGGCCTGAATTTTTCAACAGCCATACAAGGTCCTACCCAACTGACTCTTATCTCCAGCTGCGGTTCGGAACACGTTTGATGGAACGAACAACAAGTCCGTTCGCAGATGTCTTACCTTCAGATGCTGCAATTGCTGCTGCGATTACAGAGATAAGCTCTGTATCATCAACATACTCCTCTTCCTCAACAACCGGAGCTGCCACAGGAGCCGGAGCTGCTGCCGGTGCCGGTGCTGCCGGTGCCGGAGCGTTTTTAGCCTTCATCTTTGCCTCAAATACACTGATGTATTTGAACATACCGATTACCCAGCTAATGAAAATGAGAACTACGAATACAACGCCCATACCCATAAGAGTATTCATACCGGCTTTTGTCATCTTCTCACCTGTTGTATATTCCGGAGAGAAGGAAACACCCTGGATCTCAGTAAACTCTTCGTCAACCATGAGAGTCATTTCCATATTTCTCTGCTCATATACAGCGTTCATTCTTGCGATGTAACCTTCGTCGCCTAATGTTACTGTTGCTGTTTCATAGGAAACAAGTGCACCAAGATCATCCTTTACAGATTCCCAGGACTTGAATGCTGTTTCCATTGTGTAATCTTTGCTCTTTGTAGCTGCTGCCATCTGAGTAGCAAGATCCTCATCAGTCATCTCGCTGAACGCATTGATGTAGTTCTCAGCGAGCATCTGCATATTGGAAATAGCTTCCTCTTCGATTGTAACCTCAACATCGCCGGAACCGGAGCAAGCAGTCAGAGCAAACAGACATAAGCTCATGCAAAGAGCAAGCCAGATTCTCTTAATATTTTTCATATATCTGCCACCTCGTATTAGATTGTGCCGTGTTTCTTGGACGGACGATCCTCTCTCTTTGTGAACAGCATCTCGAATGCTGCTACTACGCGCTGTCTTGTCTCGTCAGCTTTGATGATATCATCAACGTAGCCTCTTCTAGCTGCTGCCATAGCGCTAGCCTGCATAGCTGTGTACTCAGCTGCCTTCTCAGCGATGAGAGCTGCCGGGTTCTGGGACTCAGCGATTTCCTTAGCGTACATGATCTTCACTGCCGGTGTAGCATCCATCATACCGATAGAAGCGTTCTCCCAAGCGTAAACGATGTCTGCGCCGATGGATTTGCTGTTCATAGCAAGACCTGCTGTACCAAATGCTGTACCGCATACAACTGTCACTTTCGGAACACTTGCGTTAGCAAATGCTGCTGTTAATTTTGCTGCTGCTCTTGCGATCTTCTTCTCGTTGCAAGCGCAGTTCTTGTAACCGTTTACGTTTACAAGTGTAAGTACCGGGATCTCGAAAGCATCACAGAAGTTTACGAAGTCAGCTGCCTTCTCACAAGCTGCTGCTGTTAAACCGCTGTCATAAGTAGCAACTTTCTTACCATCTTCATAGGACTCAGTGCGGTTAGCAACACAACCTACTGTAGCGCCGTTTAAACGGATGAAAGCTGTTACCATGCTCGGAGCATAGTTTTTCTTCATTTCGATGATGAAGTTGTCATCGGAGATCATAGCAAGTGCAAGAGCTGTGTCACCTGTGCAGTTCTCGATGCCTTCTACCATTCTGTTAAGATCATCTTCACACTCATCGTAGGACATGTCATCCTCGTTGTTTGCCGGGAGAATGGAAACAAGTGTGTGGATCTCAGCGAGGATTTCTTCCTCTGTGCCTGTAGCACAAACGTTGCCGGATTCCTCAGCCTGATACTTCGCTGTGGAGTTGTCTGCCTTGTTCTCTACGATTGCGTTCGGAGCGTTTACGAATAATTTTGCTTTGTCTTCCATGTAAGTGAAGTCTGCCATAGCAGAAGCCACTGCCATACCGCCGCCGCAGTTACCAAATACTGCCTGAATCTGCGGAATAACGCCGGAAGCCATAGTCTGGCAAGCATAAAGTTTGCCGAAACCATCAAGAGCATCCATACCTTCCTGAAGTCTTAAACCTGCGCAGTCGATGAGACCGATCACCGGTGCGCCCATCTTCATAGCCATAGCGTAGATGTTCTCGATCTTCTTTGCGTGCATTTCACCTACAGAACCACCCATTACTGCTGCGTTCTGGCTGTATACGTATACAAGAGCTCCCTCGATTGTACCGTAACCAGTAACAACGCCGTCTGCAGGTGTTTCCTGAGCCTGCATATTGAAGTCTGTGCTTCTGGCAGTCATGTACGCACCAACTTCAACGAAGCTGTTCTCATCAAGCAATAAGTTGATTCTGTTCATTGCTGAATTAGTCATTTTTGCTGTCCTCCATTATTAAAAAATTGACGAAAACCAAATTTCTGCCTTATATAATCATACTCGTTATATTGGCAAATTTCAAGTCATTTTTAGCCGAAAAAGGAAAAATTGTACGGATTCAAATACAAAGCGGCCGCAAGTTACTTTTCTTTTGCGGCCGCCCATTTTTTCTTTTCTTTTTTAAGTTGTGGATTATTCGTATTTCTTTGTCAGCGTGAAGCCTCTTCCGCGAACCTCTCCGACCTGATTTACGATCATAAAAGCATTCTCATCAATCTCCATAACGATGTCATTGATCTTGGAAAGTTCACGACCGGACACGATGGAAAGGATCGCCATGGATTTCTGTCTGGAATGACCACCCTCCATGTTGAGGAGTGTTGTGCCGCGGTCCATCTTTTCCTGGATCGCCTTGCTGATCTCTTCATATTTCTCACTGAAGATCTTTACCTGGATCTGCTTGGAGCCCATCATCAGCACCTTATCAAGCACCATTGTATAGATCATAACCATGATCAGCGCGTAAAGGATACGTTCCTTATCACCAAACGGCATCTGGCCTACCAGGATCACCGCATCGAAGAAATACATGGACGCAGAAACCGGAATGCCAAAACGCTTCTTTAATACGAGCGGCGGAATGTCCATACCGCCGGTAGAAGCACCTGCTTTGATTACGATACCAAGAGAGAAACCGATCAGTAAACCTGCAAAGATCGCGCTGAGCATCGGGTCCTGTGTGATCACCATATCGCCGACAACTGCGATTGCTACATCTAAAATAACCGGATAATAAAAGGTTGCCACCAGAGTGGTCAGGGCAAATGTCTTGCCAAGCTCGATAAAACCGAGACCAAACATTAAAATATTAAACACACCGACAAATGTGGAGATCGGAATGCCCCAAAGTCTCTGTGCCAGAAGCGCCATACCTGTTGTACCTGCTGCGATCATATCCAGCGGGAGAACGAACATTGCTACGCCAAATGCGTAAATTGTAAGTCCGAATACAATAATGCATACCTGTTTGATCAGCTTACTGATATTCTTATCTTTTGCTGCCATTGTTCCCATGATTCTTTCCCGGCTTGTAAAACGCCGGTTCTCCTTCCTTATTATATTGTTTTTTGCTATTTTGCTTTTTTGTTAGCACTTTAGCATAAAAAATTGCATACAAAAAGGGCGGATTCACCGCCCTTCCCTGAATCGATTGGATTATAGCGCTTCAAAGCGCGAATGTCAATCGGGTACTCTAAACTTTTTGTACTTTTTTCGAAACGAAATTCAAATAACTCCGCACATTCCTAGCCTGCGTATGGAACATCTCCGAAATACTCGTACTCGCTGATACCATTAATATAGTAAATATACTCATCCGGCTTCCGCTCGACCAGAATATCACATCGTCTTCCATCTTCCAGCTCCATTTCGACAACGGTCTCTCCATCCGTCTTTCTCGGGCGGAATTTCGTTCCTTTAGGAAGCTTCACTTCCTCTTTCTCGTCACTTCCCTCCACATGCATCAGTACCGGAATTTCACGTTTTGCCGTTAATGCGTACTCCCAGTCGAAATAATAGCTGACTATCCGGTATCGATCATCGTCCGTAACCGGGATTCCATCCCCTCCAACCGCATAATCCTTGTAAACCATATACGTTCCAAGAATATCCAGGCGGTCATAAAGTGTAAACTGCTTTGGATCAGAGACAAAGTGACCGTAAACAGCCATTCCGATACTATCCACAAGTTCCGGACCATTCACTTCTTCCGTATCGGTCAGACGGACAATCTCCAGCTTCCTCCAGTCATTATCCATCAGAAATTCTACATATAAATAAATTGCCCCCTGATCCGTATGCATCAGGTATGCATCTGAAAATGTACCGTAAATATCATTTGCGGTCAGCTTCGCTTCCTGCTTGGAACCGTCTTCCATTTCACACAAACGGTCGATCGTCAATGCCGTGCAGTATGTTTCCTCATTCCACTTAACAGAAAAGCTGACCTGGTCCTCGCTTCCGTCTCCATTCAGATCTGCTGAAATGATTTCCTCCGGAGCAATGTTCTGAATCGGATGTTCTACTGTACAAAGATACTCTTCCACGAACAGTTCTTCATTTCCTTTATAAGGAATTTTCACTTCAAAAACTCCGGCTACCCACGGTCCCAGTACATACGGACTGAAGGAAAATTCCAGACCTTCCATTGTCAAAGTCCATTCTAACGGAGAAGACATCGCGCTGTCCTGCTCGTAAAACATTTCCTCCAGCCACTCTTCGTAGCCTTCAAAAAATGATTCTTTCTCATAATTTTCACTAAGGCTGTTTTTTACATATTGATATACTGCGTCAATATCTGTGACCACATCCGAAAGCTCCAGTTTTTCTCCGGTCTCCGAATCGAACACCTCTGCATTCTCATAATAACTTCCATGTGCGCCGCCCAGAAATGATATCTCTGCGTTGATAAAACTCAGCACCTTGCTGTCTGCTCTTGTCAGTTCAATTTCTCTTGAGATCGCAAGTTCCGTTCCCTCCGGATAGATATCCCCTTTCGCATACTCCAGATGCTCTTTATATACTGTATAAACCTCCTGCCAGTTGCGCTCATTATACGCATCGACAGCTTCCTTTAACTCCTCATAACCGTCGTCCTGAATTAAAATCTTCGAACAGTCTGCCGTGATAATCGGTCCTTTCTCATCCCATTCGCCCTCATATTCCGCTGTCAGTCCAATATCCAGCGGTGTGCGATAAACCACTTCCTTATCCGGAAGTTCCTCGCAGTCCTTCTCCTGCGTTTCGGATGTCATATCCTCAGCTTCTTCCGAAGACGCTTCTGCTGTCGTCGCGTCCACTGACTCTGCCTGTACGCTCGTACTTTCATCCAAAGTTCCCTGTCCGTTTCCACATGCACTCAATACAAGTGCTGAAGCAAGTGCCAGATATGTGTATTTCTTCATAGTCTCACTCTCCAGTCCTCATAATACTACGTATCTTTCTCATATATATTAAGAAACGTTTTCTCATCCTTATTTTAGCACATGCACAGATAAGTTACTTTGCTTTTCCTTTACTAATTTCTTAAACAAATGTAAGACTTTTTCATTTGCTTTGTTACAGATGACTACTTTCAGATTCTTGACTTTCTATACTGAAAGAATTATGATAAAAAGAAATCATTAATAAAGGAGAATGACTATGGTATTTCCTATGAATTTTGGTCTGCTATTTGCAGCTGCCATGCTGATCAGCTCGATCGGCTTCAAGAACTATGTATGGTTCATTTCCCTGGGTTATGGCTTCTCTATCGCAGGAGAAGGCCTTCTTATGATGCTTTTATATGGTCAGGAACTGACTCTGGGTACTACCATCTGCTGTATTTTATTTATCATCTACGGCTGCCGCCTCGGAGGCTATCTTGCATACCGTGAATTTACAAGCAATTCTTACAAAAAGAACATGACCGGAGAGATCAAAGACGGTAAAACGGTTCCTTTCGGTGTTAAGATTGCAATCTGGGTAACTTGCGCGCTGCTATATGTGACACAGATTTCCGCAGTATTCTACCGCCTCCATAACGGACTCGGTTCCAACACATGGACTTACATTGGCGCAGTGATCATGGTGATCGGCATTGTTCTGGAATCTGCAGCTGACCTTCAGAAAAATGCTGCCAAAAAGATCAATCCGCGCCGCTTTGTTGACACGGGTCTCTACCGCCTCGTTCGCTGCCCGAACTACCTTGGCGAAATGATCTTCTGGACAGGAGTTCTCATTTCCGGTATCGGCGCGATTTCCGGTATCGGCCAGTGGGCCGTTGTCCTTACCGGCTATATCGGCATCATCTTCGTTATGTTCAGCGGTGCAAGAAGACTGGAGATCCGCCAGAACAAGAACTACGGAAACGATCCGGAATATCAGAAATATGTAAAAACCGTTCCGATCCTTGTACCGTTCATTCCGCTTTACAGTGTGGAAAAATATAAATGGTTAGTGGCATAATTTAAAATAATACATAGCAAAAAACAGGAAGCATCTCTGAGTTTTTCTTCAGAGTGCTTCCTGTTTTGCATTATGGCGAAACCGCCCGACATTTATTCCACCCGCATCATGCGATAACCTACACCAATATGAGTCTGGATATACTGCGGTGAATCCGGAGCTTTTTCTAGCTTTTTTCTCAGCGTTGCCATAAAGACACGCAGCGAACTGACATTGGATTCCATACTGCTGCCCCATACATTCGTAAGAATGAATTTATGGGTTAGGACTTTTCCGGTATTTTGGGCAAGCAGACATAACAATTTATACTCCATCGGTGTCAGACATAATTCCTCTTCCGCCAGATATGCACAGCGTTTAGCATAATCTATGCGAAGACTTCCGTTTTCATAACAGGCTTCCTGTACCTGATTGTTCTGCATCAACGCCAGACGTCGCTGGGTCACACGCAAACGGGCAAGAAGTTCATCAATGGAAAACGGCTTTGTCAGATAATCATCTGCTCCTGCATCCAAAGCATCGATCTTGTCACTGTCCTCACTTCGCGCACTGATGACAATGATCGGAACATTGGACCAGCTTCGAATCCGCGTAATTACTTCGACACCGTCAATATCCGGCAAACCAAGATCCAGCAAGATAATGTCCGGATTATGAGAAGCCGCCTCCATAACTGCAACTTCTCCGGTATTTGACGTAATAAAACGATATTTATGAGCTTTTAATGTGGTTGTGATCAGGTTACATACAGGAGCATCATCCTCAACCACTAAAATTTGAAAATTATTCATAGTAAGAAACCTCCTCCAGCGGAAGGGTAAATGTAAATACTGCACCTTGCGGCTGATTATCAGAAACAGAAATCGCACCTCCATGCGCTTCTATGATCGCCTTGCACAGAAACAATCCCAATCCCAAGCTTCGGCGTTTGTCAGCTACATTATGGTCTCCGCAATAAAATTTGTCAAAGATATGCTGTTTATCTTTTTCTGAAATTCCGTTTCCTGTATCAGCAATCTGTATTTCTGCCATCGTTCCGACCCGTTTTGTTTTGATCGAAATAGAAGAACCCGCCGGTGTATATTTTACCGCATTATCAATGATGTTGGTAACAACCTGCACCACCAGATTAGCATCTGCATTTACCAGCAGCAAGTCATCGGTATGAAAAACCGTCAGCGAATGATCACTTGCCTTACGCCTGATACGCAAAACGGCCGCTTCCACAATTTCACTAAGAAGCTCTGCAGACGTATGGAGCATCATACGTCCCTCTTCGATGCGCGTTGCATACAAAAGATTTTCCACCAGCTCGATCAGCCACATCGAATCATGATAGATATCTGCATACATCTGTACTTTTGTCTCTTCGTCAAAACTGTTTCCGTTCGCCATCAGATTGCTTGCATTTCCTGAAATAGAGGTCAGCGGGGTGCGCAGATCATGAGAAATGGAACGCAGCAGATTCGCACGCAGCTGTTCACTCTCTGCCAACACTGCTGCCGCCTCTTTTTCTCGGACATTTTTCTCATTTTCCAGCGCCAATGCCGCCTCACCGAGAATGGAAAGCAAGATACCGTGTTCCGACGCATCAAGCGGCGCTTCCTTGGCATCTATGCCAACCACACCGTAGACACGCTCATTTACACGGAGTGAAAGATACAAATAACGCACATCTGCATGCGTATCGGTCGTAGCTCCTGCAATATGGTTATTCTGTAACACCCACTCAGCAGCCACGCGTTCATTTTCAAAATCATAACCGGCATCCACCGAATCACTGACCGGAGAAAAATACGGAACGCCCAAACGACCATTCTCATTTTCAAAAATCACAATGTTACGATCCAGCAATTTTCGAATCTGCTTCGCCGTTGCATGCAGGATCTCATCTTTGCCATTCGCCTTGGACAAAAGCTGATCCGTATCAAACAGCACCTTGGTTCGATGAGCAATTTTGGCGGATTGTCCGGCCTGGGCCTTATAGCGGATCGCAAATGTTCCGGTAATATAGGCGGTCAGAAACATCGTCACAAATGTGATCGGATATCCGGTTCCGTAAGCCACAAGAGAAAACCTTGGCCACGTAAAGAGGAAGTTAAAAATAATCACACTGGCAATGGAAAAGATCAGACTGTAAATCCGATGGGAAGTTGCAATCGAAGTCAGCAGCACACCCAAAATATACACCATGATAATATTGGCATCCGTAAATCCCAAATTGTCAAAGACAATGCCAAGCAGTGTGGCACCCACCATGATCAGCCCGCTGATGATTCCATTTTTCAAAATATTTTCTTTGTCTGTATTTCTTGCTTTTTTCGGCTTATACAGCGGGTCCGCGTTTCTGTCCGGAATAATGTGAATATCCGTCTCTGGCGCATAGGAAAGAAGCTGCTCTGTCAGCGTTGGTTTTCCAAAAAAGTGTTTGCGGGTCAGCGCACTTCGTCCAAGAACGATTTTCGTGATTCCGGACAAACGGGCAAACTCCGCAATCTGGTAAGGAACATCATCACCGTATACGATCTCAATGTTGGCTCCCAGCTGTTCCGCAAGCCTTCTGTTATCACGAAACCGCTGCTTGTTCTCCTCCGTAGCCACTGCAAAATCCGGTGTTTCCACGAACAGCGCAGTAAACTGGCTGTTAAATGCTTTTGCCATGCGGGCTGCTGTCCGGATAATCTTCGCATTAGAAGGCGCAGAGGATAAACAAACCAAAATATGCTCATCCGTATGGAACCCCTTTTTATCCCGCATACGGTCTGACAAATGCTTTACTCTGTCCGTGCAGCGTCTGAGCGCAATTTCACGTAAAGCAGTCAGCTGTTCCAGCGTCAGCCTTGATTCAGCCGTGTTTTTCTCTCGCAGACGTTCGATCAATTCCTGCGGATCCACGTCGATCAACTCTACCTGATCAGCCGTATCAAAAATCGAATCCGGAATACATTCCCATGTATGGATACCGGTAATCGACGCAACCAGATCGCGAAGACTCTCAATGTTGCCAACGTTAATCGTGGTATAAACATCGATTCCGTTATTGAGAAGTTCTGTCACTTCCTGATAGCGCTCTTTATGACGGCTTCCCGGCGGATTGGCGTGTGCCAGTTCATCGATCAAGATCAGCTCTGGCTTCCGCTCCAATGCACGGTCAATATCGAACGTATCTGTATTCTCAGGATCAAGCACCTCAAACTGTGCAAGATTATCTAGCTTTTCTGTCGGAGTGTGAGCAGCAATGTATCCGACAACCACCTCTACGCCACGCTCTTTCGCCGCCCATGCAGCATTCATCATGGAGAGTGTTTTGCCGATTCCTCCCGAATAACTGAAAAAGATTTTAAGTTTTCCCTTATCTGTACGATTCATCCTGCTCACCTTCTAAAAACTAATTCATGTAATCACAATAGCCGCTTTTCAATCGGCAATGCTCATTTTCAATATAAAACAGAACTCTGTCCCTGTCTTTATGTGACATTGACTTTTTCCATGCCACATAACACCAGTTCATGTCCTGACCGATCTGATAAGGAATCCGAATTTGTGCCAGCCCCTTTTCAAGTTCCTTTCTATTATCCTCATATAGAATAGCGATGTCAATGCTTCCCTTGGTCAATTTTTTCAATAATCTTCCACGTTTCCCGTAACTGAAAACACACTGTACAAACGGATTCATCTCAGAACACTGCTTTAATGCGGGCGCAATCGCTCCGCGCAGTGCATGACTCTCCAAACCAATTCTTATGGTACAGCCACTTTCCATGTTTGGAACATCCGTAAAATGACGACTCTTTTTGATAAACGGATCAATCTTTTTCATAATAAGAACATAGACGAATGCAAACATCGCCAGTGTAACAACCAATAGGATAACCTCTTTCATCCTTCTCACCCCCATAGAACATTTCCGTATGGATCACTTAAATCCGGAAACATTTCTGCACCGCCTTATGATGACCCAACACCAAAATGGTTCTTCCTTTTTTCAGAACTGTGTCTGGAGTTATATTCATATTGAGCTTTCCATTTTCTCTCATGCCCAAAATATTAATTCCGCATTTTTTACGAAGATCTAACTGAATGATGGTTTTACCATCCCATTCCTCCGGTATGTTCAGTTCAAGAATCGAATAATCTTCGTCCAGTTCGATATAATCACGAATATGTTCCGACGTACATCGGATGGCAGTCCACGCAGCAAGCTGCTTCTCCGGATAAACAACTTCGTCTGCCCCGTTTCGCAGCAAAAATTTTTCCTGCACACCTCTGGACGCTCTTGCAATGATCTTCTTCGCCCCCAGCTCCTTTAAAAGAGATGCGGTTTCCAGAGAACTTTGAAAATCATCACCGATCGCAACAATACAGGCATCAAAATTGCGAATTCCCAAAGAAGAAAGGAATTCTTCATTTGTACTGTCACCAATCTGTGCGTTGGTAACAAACGGCAGTGCTGCATTTACCCGTTCTTCATTGTTATCCACTGCCATCACCTGATGGTTCAATTCGTTAAGTTTCATGGCAATATGCCTGCCAAATCGTCCAAGCCCTATCAATAATACAGATTTCATTGTTTCCTCCTTATCCAACCGTCAGTTTTTCTTGCGGAAGCCGTGCTGTATTCCCCTGATTTCCGGACAGCGCTGAGAAAATCAAAGTCAAACCGCCAACTCTGCCAATATACATTAACAAAATCAAGATCAGCCGGGAAATCATTCCCAGATCTGATGTAATGCCAAGCGTTAATCCTACAGTTCCAATGGCCGATGCCGTTTCATACAAACATGTCAGCAACGGAAGTTCTTCCATATAACTGATGATAAATCCACCCGTCAAAAACAGAATGACATACATCATCAGGATCGTTGCTGCATTTCGGACCGTATCGTCATTTACCCTGCGTCCAAAAAAATGAGTATGCTCTCTGCGTCGAAATACAGAAACTGCCGTCGATAACATAACTGCAAGCGTTGTGGTCTTCATACCGCCGGCAGTCGATCCCGGCGAGCCTCCGATCAGCATAAGCACAATCGTAATCGCAGTACCGACTTCACTGATCTCCGCCAGTTCTGCAGTATTAAATCCGGCTGTTCTCGGTGTGACTGCCTGGAACAGAGAACTCCATATCCGTTCTGCAAATGGTTTATTTCCAAATTCAAAAAAGAAAAAATAAGCAGTCGGGACCAGGATCAATAAACTTGTAGTCAGCAAAATAACCTTACTCTGCATCCGGTATTTTCTAATATAATGTCTGTTTGTCTTAATATCATCCCATGTCGTGAATCCGATACCGCCAATTATGATCAATGACATGACGACAATGTTGATGACCGGATGAGTCACGAAATAAGTAAGGGAAGAATACGGTGTTTTTATACCCATCAGATCAAATCCGGCATTGCAGAATGCAGAAATGGAATGAAATGCAGAATACCAGATTCCCTTCCAGATACCAAATTCTTTGCAAAATGTCGGAGCCATGAGTGCAGCACCGAGAAGTTCAAAGATAATGGTCATCTTAATAATAAATCCGGTTAATCGGACGATTCCTCCTACTTTCGGGGCAGATATTGCCTCCTGCATCGTACTTCGCTGCTTCAAACTGATCTGCCTTCCAGATAATGTTGAAATTGCAATTGCAATTGTGACAACACCCATGCCTCCAATCTGAATCAAACCCAAGATCACTGCCTGACCAAACATACTCCAATATGTAGCAGTATCCCGTACGATCAATCCGGTAACACAGACAGCGGAGGTTGCTGTAAACAGTGCATCCGTAAACCTTGCCCCTTTACCATCTAACGTAGCGATTGGCAGCATAAGCAAGAAACAACCGGTCAAAATCGCCGCCGCAAATCCGAGTATAATAATTTGAGATGAAGATAACCGCTTTCCGATTCGTCCCATATCACGCCCTCCATTGATGGTTTTCTACTATAAATTATCGCATACAACGCATGAAGTGTGTATTAGGGTCACTTTTACGATATTAAATTTGTATTAAGACAACAAAAAAGGCTGAATCCCATATCGTATGGAATTCAGCCTCTTATCGGCTATTTATTTAATTAATTTTCCCCACGCAGGATCTCAAACAGCAGATTTGAGAACTTGTCGCGGTTTGCAAAAAATGCAAAATTAACATTTTTCGGCAGATCGGTATATGCACGTGGATCTACGATCGTTTGACCGTCTGCAATACCTCCGGAAATATCAACGTCACATCTTACCAGCTCCACCTGCTCCAAAACATCCGGCTGGATCAGATAACAAACCGTCAGAGCATCGTGAACCGGAGCGCTGTCCAGTCTCGCCATCGGCTGCAGGTAACTGTACGCAGCAATGCGGTGCTTGATCATATCTGCCACACAGATGGATGCAGGAGTACCCATTTGATACAACGCTTCTACTTCATCACTATTGATACAAGCATTCTGAGTGGCATCCAGCGGAACAACCGTCACTTTTGCTCCACATGTAAATACAATCTGCGCTGCCTCCGGGTCTCCCCAAATGTTAAACTCAGCAGCAGAAGTCGAATTGCTTCGTCTGCAGCCGCCGCCCATCAAAACGATCTGCTTGATCTTCTTTGCAATACGCGGCTCAACTCGCAGAGCCATTGCAATATTCGTCAGCGGACCAACCGGCACCAGAGTAAATTCACCGTCTTCGCCGTTCATGATCGTCTCTACATAATGCATTACCGCACGTTTGTCCTGAGGCAGAGTATGTGGTGCAGGAAGCTCATCAATCGTCTCCTGGTGCATGCTCACCTCTTTGCCTCCGTTCACGCTCTTACGCTGACCGGTGTAACCGGCGTGACGATTTGCCAGCAATGTCGCTACCATAGAAGTCTCACATCCCGGATAAACCTTTACCGTATCACCAATTCCCAGCATATCAACCACTCGCAGGGTATTATCCGTCGTCTGTTCAAGCGGTCGGTTACCCCACACCGTACAGATCGAATGCAGTTCAATCTTGCTGGAAAGAGCCGCACATATAATCGCAACCGCATCATCAGAACCAGTGTCAACGTCTAAAATAATTTTTTCAGGTGCCATAGCTGTTCTCCTTTGTATTTCATCAAGATACCCTTATCATAGCACAAATAGCCTGATAATTCCACGAAGTTATCGCTTTTTTCGGAGATTGGAAACAGCCAGCAGGCCAGAACATACGAGGAATACTGCAGAAACCATCCACAGCGATTCGTTTCCTCTCACATTTTGAAGTGGATGTAACTCCGGGCAATCCAATACGTATGTAAAAAATGCACCACTCTCCATTTCCGAACTTACTGCAACCACATTACTTCTTGCCGCAAACATGTCCCAAAATGCATGAACAAGTGCCGCATCCCAAACCGTACCTGTCCTATATGTAAGAACTGTAAAAAAGATACTAATTGCTGTCATAAATAAACACGTACTCCAAAAATCCAGCGGACTACTAATATTCCGAAGATGCGGGAGTACAAATAAAAATGTCGGCATGATCCATGCCAATCGTCTTCCTACCTTCTCCTCGCAAATTCTGGTTAAGGCACCACGAAACATCATCTCTTCCACAATACCGCTGCAAAATCCAGTATGAAACATCAAATAGAATAATATCTCCATTGCCTGTTCTGTTGACATTTGATTATATACAAAATGTCCCGGCTCCCCATGAATCGTCCATAATACCATAACCACCGGTAAACAGATTGCGAACAATATTCCCAATGGATGTAAACGTACTTTTGTAATCCGACACTGTTCAAGAGTAATACCTGCCTGTTTCGTCAGATATTTGACACTGGCAATGGTAAGGGCCGCATATACAAGGAAACGAAACAAATACCCGTATGGCGGCATAATCTTTTCCAATGGCTGAGAAATGATTCCGGAAAAACACAATAAAACAAATCCGCCAAGCAAGCAGCTTAAAACATTTATCCAATCTCTTTTTTTCTCCATTCAGCAATCTCCCCCTCTGTAAATTCCCTTTTCCAATTAAAAAACAACCTCCGCAACAAAGCGTCCTTCCTCTGCCTGAAGCCGCAAAATCCCCTTATTGTTTTCCACAAGCTTCTGAACATTTTTAAGTCCCAGACCATGCTGTTTTTTGTTCTCCTTTTTAGTAAAGAACCCTCTCGTTTGCTTAACCGGTTCATAAATCATACTGTTTTCAATTCGGATAAAATTCTGTTTTCCATCGTTGACCGCAAATAAATGAATGCGAATCCAACGTTTCTCTTCCAATTTTCCTGCAGCCTCAATCGCATTATCAATCAAATTGGACATAATACCGATCATGGAATAATCATCCAAATTCTCCACATCGAAACCCGGTTCAACGAAGACTTCAAATGCAATGTCCTGTTCTCTCGCTACTATTTCTTTTTCATTTAAAATTGCATTTAATACCGGACGCATACAGTATACGCTTCGGCTTGTTTCACAAATCCTTGCCTGAATCTGTTCTGCCAATTCATGCTGCGCTCCACTTATTTTTTCTTCTTTCATATTAGAAAGTACATTCAGATAATGATTCATATCGTGTGTCAAACTGCGAAATTCATTCTGTACTTCCTCCAGTCGCTGATAATGTTGCTGCTCTAATTCATTTTTCTTTTGAAATTCAGTAGCAAGTTTCAGCTTCTTTTTCTTTAAAATGTTGCGCTCGTAGTAGATAAATAGACATATATCTACAAAAGCAAGCATTCCCATTACAACCATCCACGCCAGCATTCCATTCCAATCTGTAGACAATGACTCATCTATAATACCCATGATTAGAAAGTTTACAACTGAAACACTTGCAAACAGCCATCCATCCTTTTCAAAATCTTCTTCCAGACAGGCATCTCCGATTTTTTTCACAACAACAGCAATTAAAAGATTTCCCAGGAAACACGTAAACACCTGAAAGCCAATTTGAGTCTGCGGCTCAAATCCTGTTACCCGTTGGAGGGCAACAGCTGCTGCCAGACAGTAAAACCACACAAACGTTCCCAGCAATGATGTACATACCTTTTGTGCAAGACCTCCACGAAAAAGCCATATGGAACCAAGCACAATAATCAGTATTTTCATCCCATTCGTATTGTTGGGCATAAGCAAAAACACCAGAATCATCAATACCAGCGATCGAAATGCATATTTCTTTCTCTCTTCACGTACCCCCAATACACTATTACAAAGATTATAGACTATCGCAAGCTGAAACAGCCAAATAGGGAGCGAAAACCCAAACCTCATAATGAAATTATAAATTTTAAAAATATCCATTACCCATACTTCCTTCCCCAATACGCAAATATTCGTCTTTCAAATTCACTGTATTTTGATCTGGAAATTGCCAATGTCGTCTGATCCTTCAAAACAACTTCCACTTTCGAAAAAGATTCCACATTCCGGAGGTTTATGAGATAACTGTTATGGGCCTGTACAAAATCTTTATCCTCCAGTTTCTTTGCGAGTAATGCCAATTTTTCCCGCACAAAAGCTCCATCGGTATTCCCACCATCGTATGTACGAATCTGACATCCGCCACGAACAATCGAAATATATAAGATGTCCATCAGCTTCACACGAATACTGTGACCATCCATTTCACAGATCAAATACTCCTCTGAAAACACACGTTTTGTCTCTGCAACAATCTCCGTCAGTTCCTTCTCCAGTTCCTGAACAGAGAAACTCTTCAGCAAATAGCGGTAAGGAGCCATCTTAAACGATTCCGGCGTTGGATTTCGTGCCCCAGAAATAAAGACTAATACTGCGTTTCTGTTTTCTTTTCGAATCCTGGCCGCGGTCTCAATTCCGTCAATTCCGGGCATTTCCACATCCAAAAAGATCAGCTCATGCATCATGTCCACATCCACGAGATAATCCTCTCCACTGCTGTACTGATTCACTTCAACTCCGTTTCCGAATGCGTGGAAAATCAGATTCTCCAACCATGCTCCATATTCTCTGTCATCATCACAAATTGCAATTCGTATCATTCTGTCACCCCTTTTGCTGTCTCTATCATAACACAAAATTCCGCTGAATCTGTATTGGGTCATTTTCTGCACGAATATCGTTATTTTTTGTTTCTTCTGTTTATTTTACCATACTTGGTCATATTCCACAAATTTCACAGGCTGATTTCTATGATTGTGTTCGCCAAAAAACGCACAATTGAACTGGCGGTTGTTTATGTTTTACTTGATTTGTAGTATAGTTAATATGTAAGAAAGAATAATGAATGGGTGATATCGCATATCAGAACAAAGATGTTGCTTCAAAAACTACCAGTGAGCGATTAATCGGTAAAAGCCTCGCTCCGTTTGGACTGGAACATTTACAGATTGTGGACATTTTACCTACAAATTTGCCCGCAATTGAGAGTAACGAACTACGGTTAGATAATTTATTTCTTCTAAGCGACGGTTCCCTTGCAATCATTGACTACGAGTCCGAATTCAGCCGTGTAAATTTTGTAAAATACATCGACTATATCGGACGCGTACTAAAACGGTATTCGTCAAACAAGAACCTGGGAGAAATCCACGAAATCCGTATGATCGTCATCTACACGGCAGATGTTGAATCAGCTCAGGAGACTTATGACCTTGGCGGAATCACGTTAAAGATCGAAGCAGCTTATCTTGTAAATATGAACTCCAATCATATTTACCAAAAACTGCGGTTTAAAATTGAAAATCATGAATCTCTCAAAGAAGAAGAATTGATGGAACTGATGATTTTGCCCTTGACCGCAAAAGGCCTCGATGCAAAACAGGAATATATTATAAAGGTTGTAGAACTTGCGAAGAAACTGCCAAGTCAGAACGATGTACATACGGTGATCGTAGGACTTCTTACGTTTACCGACAAATTTATCGAAAACGCCTATGCTGAAAAACTAAGGAGGGAAATAACCATGTTAACAAAAGTGGAACAGATTATGTATAGAGAAGCTGTTGATCAGAGTATCGCTTCTGTAATACGAATTTTCAAAGACATTGGTTTTGACAAGCAACAGCTCTTACCTCAATTAATGGAAAAATTTCATTTGACTGAGCATCAAGCAAATGCACTCATCGAAACTAATTGGACCTAATCTAAAAGGCAAGAAGCGATATAGATTCATATATCGTTTCTTGCCTTTTGCCTAACATTCTTTCTTTACCAATCCCATCAACACTGCATGGGTCTCCGGTAAAACTTTTTTCAAAGACACAATCTTACCGTCTTTGCTCAGAAAACAGTGACTCGTCTCTCCTGTTGCATTGAGTGCACCGTTTTCCTTATTTCTCACTTCATAAGTTACCGTATATTTTACACCATTATAAGAACTCAAAACCGGTGTGATCGTTACAACCTCTCCGTATCGTGTCATCTGGCGGTACTGGCAGTTTACGCTCAGAACCGGGCTAATAATTCCAGCCTCTTCCATCTTGTCGTACGGAATACCCATTTTTGAAAGGTATGCAGTTCGTGCAGACTCAAACCAGCGGATATAATTTGAATGATGGACAATGGCCATCTGGTCAGTTTCGTAGTATTGTACCGTCCAATCGTATGAAAACATCGTACTTCCTTCTTTCTTACTTCATGCAGATTTTCTGCGTTTTCCAAACTTCTTAATAAATATAACACACCTGATTCCGATTGGAAAGAAAGAATCTCCGGCACTTTACTTTTTTATTATTTTCGTTCCGGGGTTGTAATTTGTCGAATGAGGTATTATATTAAACATATGAACAGTTATTCATATGTTGATATTTACAAGGAGGAAATCCTATGAGCGAACATAAACACGAACATGGCGAATCCTGCTCTTGCGGACATGACCACGGTCACGAGCATCATCATGAGCACCACCACCACGAACACGGCGAGTCTTGCTCCTGTGGACATGACCACGGCCACAAGCACCACCATGAGCATCATCACCATGAACATGGCGAGTCCTGCTCCTGTGGACATGACCACGGCCACGAGCACCACCATGAGCATCATCACCACGAACATGGCGAGTCCTGCTCCTGCGGTCATGATCATAGTCACGAGCATCATCATGAACATCACCATGAGCACCACCACCACGAGCACGGCGAATCCTGCTCCTGCGGTCATGATCACGGTCACGAACACCACCACGAACACCATCATGAACACCATCACCATGGTCATCACGAGCACGCTGCTACAGTGGTTACGACATCTAAAGCCCCGTGCATCGTATATGTGATGAAGAACATCGATTGTGCAAACTGCTCCGCAAAAATCGAGCAGCGCATCAAAGAGCTCCCAGAGGTCGATGATGCAATTCTTACATTTGCAACCAGACAGCTCCGCGTCTACTCCACTGCAGGCACTGCAATCTTACCGAAGATGCAGGAAATCGCTGATAAGATCGAGCCGGGCACAATCATCGAAGTGCGCCAGAAACCGGTTAAGAAAGACTGTGTGGTATACAATTTAGAAAACATCGACTGTGCAAACTGCTCCGCAAAGATTGAGGCCAAGATCCGCGAACTTCCGGATGTTGACGATGCAGTTCTTACATTCGCAACCAGACAGCTTCGTGTCTACTCTAAAAAGGGCACGGAACTTCTCCCGCAGATGCAGGAAATTGCAGACCGCATTGAACCTGGCACAAAAATCACGGTTCGAGAGGACGGCACAAAAGTACAGGCCAACGCCGACCATGATGAACATAAAAATGACAAAAAGGAAATCATCGCAGGAGCAATCCTTTTTGTGATCGGAAATCTCATCGGAGGCGCGATCCCGCTGGCATCCATTGCATGCTTCATTGCCGCATACATCATTCTCGGAAAAGATGTGCTGAAAACTGCTCTCAAAAACCTGAAGACCGGCCACATGATGGACGAAAACTTCCTTATGAGTATCGCAACCATCGGCGCCTTTGCGATCCACGAATATGCAGAAGCCGTTGGCGTAATGCTCTTCTACCGCGTCGGTCAGGCATTCGAGCACAGAGCTGTTGAAAAGAGCCGCAGCCAGATCATGGAGGCTGTTGACCTTCGTCCGGAGACGGTTCTCCTTGACACAAACGGCTCCACACGTGAAATTCCGGCTGAACTTTGCGAAGTCGGTCAGATCATTCATGTTCGTCCGGGCGACAGAATCCCGTTAGACGGTATCGTTGTGGACGGCGAAAGCCGCATCGACACCTCTCCGATCACAGGTGAGCCGGTTCCGGTAGCTGTAAAGCCGGGCGCATCTGTCATTTCCGGCTGCGTAAATACTTCCGGTCTCCTGAAAATGAGAGTCGAAAAAGAACTGTCCGAATCCATGGTAACAAGAATCCTGGATTCTGTTGAAAACGCTGCCGCAAGCAAACCGCAGGTTGAGCGTTTTATTACAAAATTTGCACGTGTATACACACCGTTCGTTGTTGCCCTCGCAGCTGCGACTGCGATCATTCCATCCATTATCACAGGCGACTGGAATCACTGGGTATACACAGCCCTTACTTTCCTGGTAATCAGCTGTCCGTGTGCTCTCGTACTGAGCGTACCGCTTGCCTTCTTCTCAGGCATCGGCGCAGGCTCCAAACAAGGCATCCTTTTCAAAGGCGGCGTTGCCATTGAAGCACTGAAAAATGTAAAAACGGTTGTTATGGACAAGACAGGCACCATTACAAAAGGTAACTTCGTTGTTCAGAAAATCATGCCGGAACACGGTATGTCTGAAGACGAGCTTCTGGCTCTGGCAGCTGCATGTGAGACCGCTTCCACACACCCGATCGGAAACAGCATTCTCACAGCCGCACAGGAAAAATCCCTGAAGATCGAAACTACGGATGACATCCAGGAAATCTCCGGTAAAGGCATCCGCGCCGTGACACACGCAGGTGTGATCCTCTGCGGTAACCGTTTATTCCTTGAAGAGAATCATGTAGACATGGCCTCCGTCCAGGAAGATCCGTCCGCAACAACGGTTCTCCTTGCAAAAGACAGTACATACATTGGTTCCATCGCCATCGCTGACACCATCAAACCAGAGTCCGCTGCTGCTGTCGCTTCCTTAAAGAAGCTTGGCATTCACACAGCGATGCTCACAGGTGACGGCGAAGAAACAGCAAAGGCAGTTGCAGCCGAAACCGGCATCGACACCGTATACTCCAAGCTTCTTCCGGGCGACAAACTTGACATTCTCAAGAAGCTCCGCAAAGAGCATGGAAATGCCATGTTCGTCGGTGACGGTATCAACGACGCTCCGGTACTTGCAGGTGCGGACGTAGGCGCTGCTATGGGAAGCGGTGCAGACGCAGCCATCGAGGCCGCCGATGTGGTATTCATGACTTCCAGCATGGAAGCCATCCCGGAATCCATCCGCATCGCAAAACAGACAGGTTCCATTGCCTACCAGAACGTGGTATTCGCCCTCGCGATCAAAGCCCTGGTTATGGTTCTCGGTTTATTCGGAATCGCATCCATGTGGATGGCCGTATTCGCAGACTCCGGCGTAGCAATGCTCTGTGTGCTCAACTCTATCCGTGTGTTATACAAAACAAACAAATAATTCATTTACCGGCTGAGGCAAAACCCGCTCAGCCGGTGTTTTTTTCTCTTCCCATCTCCAAAAAATCAAAAAAATGTGGTAAAATAATCTTAGAAAACAATCCTCGTTCACATCTCAGTTTCGCTTCTCCGAAGGAGGTATCCTATATGAAGAAACCATTCGAATTAGACTACACTCAGCTAAAAAACTACTGCAATCCCGAAGCATTCTCCTTCCGGACCACCGCAGAATTGGAGCCCCTGGATGGAATCATCGGGCAGGAACGAGCCGTTCAGGCATTTGACTTCGGTTTGGCTGTGAAAATGAAAGGCTATAACATCTACATGTCCGGCCCATCCGGTACCGGAAAGACTACATACGCCTGCCGCAGTACAAAAAAACTGGCGGCAACCGAGCCGGTTCCGACTGACTGGTGCTACGTTTACAACTTCCAGAATCCGAAAAAGCCAATCGCCATTTACTTTGAAGCCGGAACAGGAAAGCACTTCAAAGAAGATATGGCGAAACTGGTAGCCATTTTCAAGAAAGAACTGCCAAAAGCCCTGCAGTCCGAAGATTACGAAAAGCAGAAAATGGCACTCCTCCACAGTTACGAACTCAAGCAGGACGCTCTCCTCGCAGAGCTTCATGCATTTGCTGCTGAATACAGCTTCCAGATCAAAAATACAGAGGCCGGCATTTATTTTATTCCGCTTGTCAATGGGGAGCCAATGGAGGACGAGGCGTTCGAAGCACTTCCGGATGAAACGAAAGATGCGATTGAACAAAATTCTCAACTGATCCAGGAAAAGGCCAGTCTTACCTTCCGCGAGACCCAGCGATTAGAAAAAGAAAGCGAGCAGAAAGTCGATGAACTGAATCGTAAAATCGGTATGTTCGCCATCGGAAGACATGTACAGGAAATCTTAGAGCATTATCAGACTTACGACCGCGCCGTCTCCTACATTACAGCGGTGCAAAATGACGTGCTTAACCATCTGGGTCAGTTTATGGACACATCCGAAGTTCAAGAAGATGCACTTGCGTCTCTGCTTCCGATGATCGCCAAGAAACCGGAAGAAGATGTGACATTAAAATACCGTGTCAACCTGATCGTGGATCATTCTGAAACCAAGGGCGCGCCTGTGGTGGTAACTTTCAATCCAACCTACAATAACCTCATGGGCGAAACCGAATATGACAATGAATTTGGTACGTTGACCACCGATTTTATGAAGATCAAAGCCGGTCTGCTCCACCAGGCCAACGGCGGTTACCTGATCGTGCAGGCCCAGGACATTCTCTCTGCTCCCCATGCGTGGGAGGCGCTTCGCCGCGTGATCAAGACCAAAGAAATCGACATGGATTCCATCCGCGAACTGGCAAATACTACTGCAGTCCCGACCCTGCAGCCGGAGCCGATCCCTGCTCAGCTCAAAGTCATCATGATCGGCAATGACTATTATTACGACGTACTGAGCCAGTACGATGCTGAATTCGATAAATCCTTCAAGATCCGCGCCGACTTCGACTACGAAATGCCGCGAACCGATGAAAATATCATAAAAATTGCCCAGTTCATCAAAGGCTTCGTAGAACGCGAACACACCCTGGAATTCGACGTAAGCGCCGTCTGCGCCATCATCGAACATTCCTCCCGCTCCGCATCCAGACAGGATAAATTATCGACACGGTTCAACTACCTGTCCGAGATTTTAGGCGAAGCATTCACATGGGCGCAAATGAGCAATGCAACGGTCGTTACTGCCGAACATATCCGCAAAGCCATCAAAGAAAAAGAACAGCGCCTGATGCTCTACAAAGAGAAAATGGACGAAATGTTGGATGAAGGCGTGATTATGATCGACACCGACGGTGCCGAGATTGGTCAGATCAATGGCCTCGCTGTCCTCGACATGGGCAGCTATGCATTCGGAACCCCGTCCCGCATCACTGCCACTACCTACGTCGGAAAATCAGGCATCGTAAACATCGAAAAAGAAGCCCGCATGAGCGGACAGACCCATGACAAAGGCGTGCAGATCATCACCGGTTTCCTCGGACAGACTTACGCCCAGAAATTCCCGATGTCCCTCTCCTGCCGTGTCTGCTTTGAGCAGAACTACAACGGCATCGACGGCGACAGCGCCTCCAGTACCGAACTGTACTGCATCATCTCCTCCCTTTCCGAACTCCCAATCCGCCAGGATCTGGCCGTGACCGGCTCCGTCAATCAGAAAGGCGAAATTCAGGCCATCGGCGGTGTGACCCACAAGATCGAAGGATTCTTCGACCTCTGTAAAAAACGTGGTCTGACCGGAAACCAGGGTGTCTTAATTCCACAATCCAACGTCAAAGATCTGGTTCTCAATGATGAAGTCGTGGAGGCAGTCAAGAACGGAACCTTCCACATTTACCCGATTACCCACATCGACCAAGGAATCGAGCTTCTTATGCAGCACCCGGCTGGTGAACGAAATAAGAATGGGGAATATCCGGAAGATAGTGTGCATGGAAAGGTGCTGAAGAAACTGAAAGAATTCCATGAGGCAGCAAAAGAATAAGCGTAAAAGATGGGGGCAGTTGCATTTGCCCCCATCTTCCTAAATTAACGATTCGTCTTTAATTCAACAATCTGTAGTTTAAATTATATGGATAATCTATATAGATTCGCTCCCGATTACTAATAAATAATAGTATCGGGAGCATTTTATTTCTTTCATATATTATTTCATAAAAGCTTTAATTCGTCTATACTCTTGATCAACCAGAACATCAACATCTCCAATTGCAACATAACATTCATATTTCTTAGA
>SVDR01000038.1 GCA_015057755.1 Lachnoclostridium sp. | reverse complement strand
CTCTGTTGAGTGAGTCACACAGACAACCTCAAGGAATGCGTCAGTAGCTCAGCTGGATAGAGCATACGGCTACGGACCGTAGTGTCGGGAGTTCGAATCTTCTCTGGCGCATGTTAAGGCATCTGCTTTTGGCAGATGCCTTTTTCTTTTCCATAGAAACATAATTGATTTTAGGACGGTAAGATGGTAGAATAGCATACAAGTAAACTGTCGCCCGGCTGCGTGTGCAGTCGGGCGTTTTGCGTTTGAGGAGGAAGAAAAATGGAGAAGATGAAAAAATGGTTCTCAAAGTGGGCGCTGGCGCTGTTGGCGACCATGTTGGTGCTGACAGGTCTGGCAGGCTGCAGCAGCAAGGATGTTGAAACTGCGCTGGATGTGGCAATTGAGGTAATCGAGGTTATGGAGTCGCTGGAAAAAGCAGATGCCGAGACTGAGGCTGAGAAGGAAGATATTGCAACGCTGCCAATATCGGAGTCACAAACAGTCGCACAAACGGAACCGCAATCGCAGAGTACGGTTGAAGATACGGAGACGGAAGAGGAAGCAGCTGCGATCGACGAGGATGGTCATTATACTTCGAAGGAAGAAGTTGCACTGTATCTTCACACCTATGGAAAGCTTCCGTCGAATTTCATTTCAAAGAAAGAGGCGGAGGATCTTGGCTGGAAGAAGAAAGACGGTGAGGCCGGCCAGCTTCATGTGGTTGCACCTGGTATGAGCATTGGAGGAAGTTCCTTTGGAAACAGAGAGGGCTTGCTGCCAACGAAAAAAGGACGGAAATACTATGAGTGTGATATTAACTATGTAAAGGGAAATCGTGGTGCAGAGCGAATTGTATATTCGAATGACGGATTGATTTTTTACACAGGTGACCATTACGAATCCTTTGAGCAGTTATATCCGTAGGAAATTTAGAGGAGTATTCGATTATGAAAAGAATAGAACTGGATTTTAGTAAATGTACCGACCGCAGCGAGGTTCATGCATATTTGAAAGAACAGTTTGGATTTCCGGATTATTATGGAAATAATCTGGATGCATTGTTCGATGTGCTTGGAGATATTGCGGAAGATTTGGATATTGTATTCATGGAAGATGAAGAAGGAAGCTGTGGAGAATGGGTGGTGGACGGCAGTTCGTCCATGCGCAGTGATGAGATGAACCGTCTTTTGAAAAATGTGAGACGTGTGATCGAGGATGCTGCAGAGGAAAACAGCCATCTTCATGTATAAGAAAAAAGGAAAGGAAGCGGACGTCATGCAGCAGAAGCGCAGAAAAGAAATCTGGATGGTGCAGACGAAGCGGGCTGATTTTCATGGTCTGGCGGCGCGGCTGGGAGTGAGTCCGGTTTTGGTCCGGATCATGCGGAATCGCGGTCTGGAGACTGAGGAAGAGATGCGAAAGTATCTTTTTGGAACGCCGGACGAGCTTTATGATGGCAGCCTTATGAAAAATATGGGGCTGGCTGTCGGGATTCTGGAAGAGAAACTGAGAGACGGTGCCAAGGTCCGAATTATCGGAGATTACGATATTGATGGTGTTTGTGCAACGTATTTGCTGCTGACAGGTCTGAGGCGTGCGGCTTGGGCGCTGGGACAAACGGAAGGTTGGGAATCGGTTGATTATGAGATCCCGGACCGTATCAAGGACGGCTACGGAATCAACGAATCCATCATTCGACAGGCAGCAGAGGACGGTATAGACACGATCATTACTTGTGACAATGGAATTGCGGCGATAAAGGAAATTGCTCTTGCAAAGGAACTGGGGATGACAGTCATTGTGACGGATCATCATGAGGTTCCGGTGGATGAAAATGGAAACCAGATGGTTCCGGGGGCGGATGCAGTTGTTAATCCGAAACAGGAGGGAGACCGATATCCGTTTCCTGAGATCTGCGGAGCGGTAGTGGCATACAAACTGATTCGGGAACTTTATAAGGCTGTAGGGGTTCCGGAAGAGGAATGGAAGGTACTTTTGGAAATTGCCGCGATCGCAACGGTTGGCGATGTCATGAAGCTGAAAGATGAAAACAGGATCATTGTCAAGTTCGGACTTCGGAGAATGGCTGTCACAAAAAATCTTGGCCTCAGAAAACTGGTGGAGAAAACAGGACTGGATATTACAGCTCTCAGCGCGTACCATATTGGTTTTGTGATCGGTCCGTGTCTGAACGCAGGCGGACGTCTGCAGACAGCGAAGCTGGCGTTGAAATTATTATTGTCGCAGGATGAGACCGAAGCAGATGCTCTGGCGGAAGAATTAAAGAATCTCAATGATCTGCGAAAGGATATGACGAAACAGGGAGAGGACGAGGCGTTTCGCCAGGTTGAAGAATTGTATCCGACGGACAAAGTACTGGTCATTTATTTGCCGGAGTGCCACGAGTCGCTGGCGGGCATCATTGCCGGACGCGTGAGAGAGCGTTTTCACAAACCTGCCATTGTGCTGACGCGCGGCGAGGAAATGGTCAAAGGCTCCGGACGTTCCATTGAACAGTACCACATGTATCAGGGACTGACAAAGACGGCTGATCTGCTTCCTAAGTTCGGCGGACATCCGATGGCAGCAGGTCTTTCTATAGAAGAAAGAGATATCGAAGAGTTCCGAAGACGGCTCAATGAAGATGCAGAACTGACGGAGGAGGATTTTATTCCAAAGATCTGGATCGATGTTCCGATGCCGCTGGAATACATTTCTCAGGGCGTTGTAAAGGAACTGGAACAGCTGGAACCTTTTGGACAGGGAAATGAAAAGCCGTTGTTTGCCCAGAAGAAATTGTTTGTCCGCAATAAGAGGATTCTGGGAAAGACAAGGAATCTTGTTAAGATGAATCTGGTAACGGAAAGCGGACTGGCAATGGATGGATTATTGTTTACAAACGGCGATGAATTTGTGGAAGAATTCGGAAATAAAAAAAGGATTGATGTTATTTACTATCCGGACATAAACGAGTATAATGGAGTCAGAACATTACAGATTGTAATAAAGAATTATCAGTTTTGTGAAGGAGGAAGTTAGATGGTAAACGAAATCATGAAAATGATCTCTGAGTATGACAGCGAGGTTGGTGCTGCGATCGAAGCCGAGGCTGCCAGACAGAGAAGAAATCTGGAACTGATTGCGTCTGAAAATATTGTTTCTGAGGCGGTTATGATCACCATGGGCACTGTGCTTACCAACAAGTACGCGGAAGGTTATTCCGGAAAACGTTACTATGGCGGATGTGAGTGTGTAGACGTGGTGGAAACCCTTGCGATCGAACGTGCGAAGAAGCTGTTTGGCTGTGATTATGCGAACGTTCAGCCGCATTCCGGCGCGCAGGCGAACATGGCTGTGTTCATGGCGATGTTAGAGGCAGGCGATACGGTTATGGGTATGAATCTGGACCATGGAGGACATTTGTCTCACGGAAGTCCTGTAAACTTCTCCGGCCGTTTCTTCAATATTGTACCGTACGGTGTCAATGATGAAGGTTATATTGATTATGAAGAGCTTGAAAGAAAGGCAATGGAGTGCAAACCGAAACTGATCGTGGCAGGTGCCAGTGCATATGCCCGTGAGATCGATTTCAAGCGTTTCCGCGAAGTTTGTGATAAATGTGGTGCGAACCTGATGGTGGATATTGCCCACATTGCAGGCCTTGTGGCAGCAGGTGTTCATCCGAGCCCGTTCCCGTATGCTGACGTTGTGACAACAACAACACACAAGACACTCCGTGGTCCGCGCGGCGGTATGATCCTTGCAAATAAGGAAGCTGCTGATAAGTTTAACTTCAATAAGGCTATTTTCCCAGGTTCCCAGGGTGGTCCGCTTGAGCATGTGATCGCTGCAAAGGCGGTTTGCTTTGGCGAGGCTCTGAAGCCGGAGTTCAAGACATATCAGGAACAGGTGGTTAAAAATGCGAAAGCACTGGCAGCTGCTCTTGAGAAGGAAGGCTTTAAGGTGCTCACAGGCGGTACAGACAATCACCTGATGTTAGTGGATCTCCGCGGCATGGATATTTCCGGTAAGGAACTTCAGAACCGCTGCGATGAGGTTTACATTACACTGAACAAGAATACGGTTCCGAACGACCCAAGAAGTCCGTTCGTGACTTCCGGTGTCCGCATCGGTACTCCGGCGATCACATCCAGAGGTCTGGTTGAGAGTGATATGGACGAGATCGCACATCTGATCTGGTTAACAGCAACCGATTTCGAGAACAAGGCAGACGAGATCCGTGCGGCTGTGACAAAGATCTGCGAGAAATATCCGATTTATCCGTAAGGATATGGGAGAATATACTCCGGATAAAAAATAGAAACTACGTAGGAGAAACATATGAGCAAGTTTGTGGAAGAATTTAAAAAGTTTGCCGTACAGGGCAATATGATCGATATGGCAGTTGGTATGATCATTGGTGCAGCGTTCAAGGATATCGTGAATTCTGTAGTAAACGATCTGATTATGCCGGTTGTAAGTATGTTTACAGGCAAGGTTGATTTTGTCAACATGTTTATTGCATTAGACGGCAACACATACGCAACACTGGAAGATGCAAAAGCGGCAACTTCCGTTATCGCTTACGGCCAGTTTATCACACAGGTCATTAACTTTGTGATCCTTGCACTGGTGATCTTTATGATGGTAAAAGCAGTAAACAAAGTTCGTACAGCGGCTGAGAAACAGGAAGAGGTTCCGGCACCGGCAGCTCCGGCTGAGCCGACAGAGAAAACTTGTCCGTTCTGCCAGTCTACGATCAGTATCAAAGCTACAAGATGTCCGCATTGTACTTCTGAATTGACAGAATAAGCGAAATCCGCTATACTGTCTGCGGCAGAAAATGAATCTTATGATCCCCGGAAGGTGATGGAAACATGCCTGCCGGGGATTTTTGTATCAGAGGATATTGAAATGAAGAAAAATATTAAGATCATTCTGGAATATGATGGTTCTAGATACGACGGCTGGCAGAAACAGGGAAATACGGACAATACGATCCAGGGAAAGATGGAATCCATTCTGTATAAATGGAGCGGAGAGGAAACTGAGGTCCATGGCTCCGGCCGAACGGATGCCGGTGTTCACGCAAAGGGTCAGGCAGCGAATTTTCATATTGATGAGAAAATCTGTCCGGATGCGAAAAGCGCGATGGAATATTTGAATCGGTATCTTCCGGAAGATATCCGCGTCCTTGATGCGGAAGAGGTTGCGGAACGGTTTCACAGCAGATTGTGGGCAGTCGGAAAAACGTATTCCTATACGGTGGAAATGGCTGCGAAGAAAAGTGTGTTTGAACGGAAATATGTCTGGGGACTCGGAGAAACACTGGATATTCCGGCCATGAAGCAGGCAGCGGAGCAGTTTGTTGGTGAACATGATTTTAAGAGCTTTTGTTCCAATAAAAAGATGAAAAAGAGCACCGTCCGCAGAATTGATTCTATCCAAATTGAAAAACAGGGAACGAAGGTTGTTTTTTCGTATACCGGAAACGGTTTCCTGTATAATATGGTAAGGATTTTGACCGGAACGCTGGTGGAAGTGGGACTTGGAAAACGGAAACCGGAAGAAATGAAACAGATTCTGGAGGCGATGAACCGCGAGGCGGCGGGAATGACAGCTCCGGCGGAGGGATTATTTCTTGTAAACGTTGACTACGAATAATGGTAGAAAATGCAAGATCGGTGTGCTATAATGTACCCGGTTAAAAAATAGAATATATTTAGAGAGAGGAATATTATGAATCAGTCAAAGAATCTGACCGGAATTATTCTGGTGGCAGTCTCAGCTTCCTGTTACGGCTTCATGCCAATCTTTGCAAAACTTGCATATGCGGCAGGAACCAGCACGTATACGCTGCTTTTCCTGAGATTTCTCATTGCGTCTGCGTTTATGTTTGTGATCATGGGAATCAAGAAGATTCCGATGCCGTCTGTAAAAGAGATGATTTCCTTTTTGATGTTGGGAGCGCTTGGCTATGTGGGACAGTCATTTTGTTATTTCGTAGCATTAAATTACGCGTCTTCCAGTACCGTATCCCTTCTTTTCTATACGAACCCGGCGATGGTGCTGATCGGCTCTGCGCTGGTATTAAAAGAAAAGATCACGACGAAGAAACTGATCTCCCTCTGCTTTGCATTATGCGGAGCATTTGTGATCATTGGCGGTGAATTTGATGCGGATATGACTGGCCTGATCTTAGCTGTTTTGTCAGCGCTGTTTTACTCTATTTATCTTCTGGTTGCATCCAAAGTGGTTAAGCCTGGTATGGGAACACAGTCTTCTGCATTTATCATGCTGGGAGCGGCGATCGTATATGCAGTAGTTACCATGTTTGTGGGATTTGTTCCGCCGGCAGAGACTATCGGATATGCAGCAGTTGTGATGATCGCGCTGGTATCTACAGTCGGAGCGTTCTGGACATTTTTTGCAGGTATGGAAAAGACAGGACCGACAGTTGCATCTCTGGTATCCACATTGGAGCCGGTTGTAACGGTGGTGGCTTCCGTTGTGATTTTATCGGAACCGGTGACAGTAAACTTGATCATCGGCGGCTGCCTTGTAGTGGCATCCCTGATCGTGACCATCCTGCCGACCAAGCATTAAAAGGTGGACATTTTTCGGTTTGAAAGAGTTTGCAAAATTTTTTGAAAAAATTTGAAAATAACACTTGACGAATTTCGTTACATGAGATATAATGACATTCGTTCAAGCGATGGGCTATCGCCAAATGGTAAGGCAACGGACTCTGACTCCGTCATTTTCAAGGTTCGAATCCTTGTAGCCCAGCTAGGTTATATACTATAACCGATGTCACAATCACATAATGGGCTATCGCCAAATGGTAAGGCAACGGACTCTGACTCCGTCATTTTCAAGGTTCGAATCCTTGTAGCCCAGCTGAGAATCCAGGAAGAAGTTCCTGGATTTTTTGTGTCCGGAAGATGTGAGAACAAGGACCAATGTCCTTGATAACAGAGGGGAAATTTGATAAACTATCGAGTAATTTATGTCGAATGTTAGTTGGCAATGACTTGCTTTTTGTCTGTTTTGAATAGAAATCGGAATTTAAAACGGGAGGAAGTGAGTGAAAACCACAAAAATATTGACAATAATTTTATACGGTTGTATTCTATTAAAATAGGGAAAAAGTTTTATAAAACGATTGCTAAAAGTGGGGGATATACGATGAAAAAGAGACCTTTTGTGATCGATTGTGATACAGGTACCGATGATGCGATCGCTCTGATCGCGGCACTGGGCTGTGAGGAGATTTCTGTCAGAGCGGTTACCTCTGTAAACGGAAACTCCAGAGAGCGGGACACTTCCCGCAACAACAGAAACCTGATGGCTCATATCGGAGTGGATATGGAAGTGACTCATGGAGCGAGACACCCGTTCTACCCGCGCGGAGAGTATTATACACCAACACACGGTGTGACAGGATTTGGAGATGTTGAGCTTCCGGAAGCGGAAGATTATCCGTTCTCTAAAGATATGGCTCCGGAGGCGATCAGAAGAATTGCCGGTGAAGAAAACGGAGAACTGGAACTTCTTGTTCTGGGCCCGATGACAAATATTGCGATTGCGATCAACCTTTATCCGGAACTGAAGACACAGATCAAGCATATCTGGTTTATGGGCGGAGCGATCTATGGCGGTAATATGACTACCTCCGCAGAGTTTAATATCTGGGTAGACCCGATCGCTACACGAGTTGTGTTCGATTCCGGAATCCCGATGACAATGATCGGTTTGGATGTAACGGAAGAGGCAGTTATGCTGCCGGAAGATGAGCAGGAGATGCGTAAGAGCGGCCGTAAAGGTGCTGTTGTGGCAGCAGATCTTCTGGAGTATATGTTCCGACGCAACCAGAGCGGCGGTGAAGGCGCCCTGATGCATGATGCACTGGCTCTTGCAGCAGCTGTATGTCCGGAATGTATGACATTTGAGAGATATTTTGTGGATGTGGACTGGGTAAGTCTGTATACTGCAGGCCATACGATGGTAGACGTGAAGAGACGCAGCGGACGTGAGGCGAATATGGACGTTGCGGTTACACTGAAACCGGAAGTCTTTAGAAAGTGGCTGACAGAATCCATTTTAAAATGTAAATAATTATGACAAAAACGATAAGAGCAAAAACAGGAATTGTATTATCCGGTCAGTTTTACACCAATATCCTAATTCTTTCGTTTCCGATGATCTTGCAGCAGCTGCTCCGCGTCAGCGTGGATACGCTGGACAGCATTATGCTGGGCAGGATCGACCAGCTGCAGATGAGTGCGGTGTCTCAGGCACAGCAGATTTTCTTTATATTCTATACGGTTTGCTGTGGAATCGGTGCCGGCGGCTGTGTGCTGGTGGCTCAGTACTGGGGCAAACAGGACCGGGAAAAGATCAAGACATTATGTGCGATCGGTATAAAAAGTGCGGCAGTTTTTGGCGTGATCTTTTCAGCCATCGTTATGATCTGGCCGGACAAGCTTCTGAGGATCTACAGCAGTGACCCGGAACTGATCCGGATCGGTGCCTCATATTTGCGGATCGCGGCGATCATGTATCCGGTCTGTGCGGTCAGCACAGTCATGTTTGCATGGTGCAGGGGTATCGAGGAGATGAAAGTGTCGTTTACGACCAATGCGATCTCTTATCCGTTAAATGTTGTTCTGGATTATTGTCTGATCTTTGGTAAATTCGGTATGCCTGAACTGGGGATCCAGGGTGCGGCGGTCGGAGCTGTGATCGCGAGGATCGTGGAGCTTCTGATCCTGAGTCATTTTGTCTTTGTGAAAGAGAAGAAGATTTCCATGAAACCTGTGGATCTGAAGCGGAAAGACGGGCAGCTGACGAAGGATTTCTGGCTGGTAAGTGCTCCGATCATCGGTCATGAGCTGATCTGGTCAACGGGTACAACGGCGGGCAGTTCGATCACCGGTCAGATGGGTACCGTGATCGTATCCGGATACAATGTGGCAAATGTATTTTACCAGCTTCTGAGCAGTGTGATGAACGGTGTTCTCCATGCATGCTCGGTTGTTATGGGGAAAACGATCGGTTCCGGAAAGGACAAGGAGCAGGTCCAGAGAGAAGCTTACAGTATGATCGTGATCGGTCTTGTGGGCGGTTCTCTTGTGGGTGTTGTAACTCTGATCTTTGGCGGTCTGTTCGTAAATCTTTACGCACTGAGTGCTGAGGCAGCAGTATATGCGAGAACATTTATGCTGATCTTTGCAGCGATCTGGCCGTTTTCCGGTATGGAGATGACGGGAATGGTTGCAGTGCTCAGGGCCGGAGGCGACGGAAAGATGGGACTGATCTGTGATATCTTTTCGATGTGGATGATCACCATCCCGCTTGCAGCGGCCTGCGCGTTTTATTTTGGCGCTTCCCCGTATCTGGTGGTTGCGATCATCAAAGTAAACATCGCGATAGAGGCACTCGTTGCCGTGTTCAGAATTTTTAGCGGAAAATGGATACGAAATTTAACACATTAAGCGAAATATGTGGTATAATGTTTTGGCAAAACATATTAAAGATGCGCGTAAGCGGTCCCTGACAAGGGATTAGTTTCATATAAAACATTTCAAGGAGGAGAAACATGAAACTTAAAAAATTAGTAAGTGTAGCTCTTGCAGGTGCTATGGCACTTTCCCTCACAGCATGTGGCGGTGGCGAGACTGCAGCAACAACAGCAGCAGCTAAAGAAGAAGCAAAGGCAACAGAAGCTCCGGCAGCAAATGCAGGTGCAGAAATCGACAAGACAATCTGTCACGTAGTAGGTAACTTAGGTGACAAGTCTTTCTCTGACTCCGCTGAGTCTGGTATGGCTGTATTAAGAGAGCAGGGTTGGGATGCTAAGACAATCGAAGTTGGTGATGCTTCCAAATCCGATAAGTGGGAAGATATGATTCTTGACTGTATCGACGAAGGTTACCACTATGTTGTTGGTGGTTCCACATTCGCAGATGCTATCAAGAACGTAGCAGCTGAGTATCCGGATCACCAGTTCATCATCTATGATGATAAGGTTGATGAGAGCCAGATCCCGGAGAACATGGCTTACATCTTCTACGCACAGAACGAAGGTTCCTACATGGTAGGTCAGATGGCTGCAGGTCTTTCCGAGTCCGGCGTTATCGCTGTTAACGTAGGTATGGACAACCCGGTTATCGCAGACTTCGTAACAGGTTTCGTACAGGGTGCAACAGATTACAATCCGGACATCAAAGTTGTTAAGGCAACTGTAGGTTCCTGGACAGAGCCGGCTAAGATGAAAGAGCTTTGCTTATCCCAGGCTAGAGACCAGAAAGCTGACGTATTCTATCAGGTAGCTGGTGCTTCCGGTGCAGGTCTCTTCGAGGCATGTAAAGAGCTCGGTACATGGGCTATCGGTGTTGACTCTGACCAGTATGCATACTACAAAGAGTCCCAGAACCCGGAACTTGCTGACCAGATCGTAACTTCCATGCTTAAAGAAGTTGGTAACTCTCTCGTTTCCTTCTTCGGCAAGATCGAAGCAGGCGAGGACGTTTGGAAAAAGACTACAGTTCTTGGTTTAGCTGAGAAATCCGTTGGTTATGTAGATAACGAGTTCTTCCAGGCTAACGTTGCTGAGGAAATCAGAAATAAGATGGCTGAGTCCAACGAGAAGATCCTTGCAGGCGAGTTAGATGTTAAATCTTACTACGACTTCAAAGATGAAGCAGAGTATGAGGCATTCCTGAATGCTGTAGCTCCGTAATTGAGTAAGTGATTTTTACAATCAGCAGGATTTCTTAGTAAATCCTGCTGATATCGTATAAGGTAGGAGGAAAAGGTATGGCCAAGGAAATTCTTAGAATGGAAGACATTACCAAGATCTATGATAATGGTTTTGTCGCAAACAAGAATGTTACATTCTGGCTTCATGAGGGTGAGATCCTTGCCCTTGCAGGCGAGAACGGAGCGGGAAAAACAACTCTTATGAAAGTTCTTTTCGGTCTTGAAAAACCGCAGACTGGTAAGATCTTATTAAACGGTCAGGACGCCAATATCGTAAATACCCTGGATGCTATCGGCAAAGGTATCGGTATGGTACATCAGCACTTCATGCAGGTTCCGTCTTTGACAGTTGCTGAAAACGTACTTCTCGGTGTAGAGCCGATGAAGAACGGTCTCTTTGATTTCGACAAAGCTGTTGAAATGACAAGAGAAGTTTCTGAAAAATATAACTTTAACGTAGATCCGCTCGCAAGAGTGTGTGACCTTTCTGTTGGTCAGAAACAGAAAGTTGAGATCATGAAAGTACTCATTAAGGGTGCTAAGATCATCATCATGGATGAGCCGACAGCGGTATTAACTCCGCAGGAGACAGACGAGCTTTTCGAGCAGCTTCTTCTTCTTCGTGACAGCGGTCACTCCATCATCTTCATCTCTCATAAACTTGAAGAGGTTAAGAGAATTTGTTCCAGAATCACGATCCTTCGTCGTGGTTACTGCTTAGGCAGCTATGATCTGGCTGATATGAGCGAGGCAGATATCTCCCGTCTCATGGTAGGCCGTGACGTAGTATTACAGTTTGAAAAAGAAGATCCGACAATCGGTAAGTCCATCTTAAAGGTTAGAGATCTTGTGAAAGTAAATGCAGAAGGTAAGAAAGTACTTGATGGTATTTCCTTTGATATTCACGAAGGTGAAGTTATCGGTATTGCCGGTGTCGAGGGTAACGGACAGAGTGAACTTTCTGATGTACTTTCTGGTATGGAAACGTTTGCTTCCGGTACAGTTGAACTGAATGATCAGTCCATTGACGGCAAATCCGTATTTGAGATCCGTCAGCAGGGTATGGCTCTTATTCCGGAAGACCGTATGATTCATGGTTGTGCAGGTGAGATGTCCATTTGTGACAATATTATCTCCGACCGTTATTTCAAACCGGGTTATAAGAAGGGTATGTTCATCAATAAGAAATATATTGAGGACGTAGCCGATGAATATATTAAAGAATTCCAGATTGCTTGTGATAACAAGAAACAGGCAGTTCGCTACCTTTCCGGCGGTAATATCCAGAAGGTAGTAGTTGCCCGTGAGTTTACAACAGGTGGTAACTTTATCATCGCAAACCAGCCGACACGTGGTATCGACGTTGGTGCTGCTGAGATGATCAGAAAGACGATCATTAGAAAATCCAGAGAAGAGGGTACAGCAACTCTCCTGATTTCCGCTGACTTAAATGAGGTTCTTGGATGTTCCGACAGACTTTTCGTAATGCGTAAAGGTAAGATCGTTGCAGCGTTCAAGAAAGCAAGCGAAGTATCTGAGGCTGAGCTTGGTGAGTACATGCTTGGTCTGAAGACAATGACAGAAAAGGAAATGGAGGGTCTGTTATGAATAAAACCAGTAAAGTAGAATTTACCGTCGAATTGGTTCGTATCGTTACGGCGGTAGCAATTGCTTACGCAGTTGCACTGATCACTCTGTTCGTAATCAGTGATGATCCGGTTTATATTGTCCAGCAGTTCATCATGGGACCGTTCTCTTCTGTAAGACGTATCGGTAGTATTATTAACCTGGCAATTCCGTTTACATTTACAGGCCTTTGTTTCTGCTTTATGTATGCGGTAAACAAGTTCAACATGTCCGGTGAAGGTATCTTCATGTTCTCCGGCTGTATGATCTCTTTAGCAGCAATTAAGCTTGGTGACTCCCTTCCGGGTCCGGTAGCAATCCTTGTTCTGTTTGCAATCGGCGCAGGTATCGGTGCTCTCCTTTCTGCTATTCCGGCTGTAATGGAAGCAAAATTCAATGGTAACATCGTAGTAGCTTCCCTTATGTTAAACAGCTTATTAGTATTCCTTGCGATCTACATCTTAAAATATATGATGAGAGACGCAACAATCGGTACTCTTGCTTCTCTTCCGATCCCGGAGGCAGTAAAACTTCCGGCTATATTCGGCAAGATGAAAGTACATGCAGGTTTCTTTATTGCTTTAGGTGCAGTTGTGATTATTTCCATTCTGTTCTACAAAATGGTATTTGGTTACAAGATGCGTGTGGTTGGTACTAACCCGCAGTTCGCAAGAGCTTCCGGTATGAACATGATGGGCACAATCATCGGTGCTCAGGTTATCGGTGGCGCACTTGCTGGTATCGGCGGTACATGTGAAATCCTTGGTAACTACGAGCGTTACATGTGGACAGCAAGCACACAGCACGGTTTCGACGGTCTGTTAGTAGCGGTTCTTGCAAGAAAGAATCCGGCTCTTGTTCCGGTAGCTGCACTTCTCCTCGCATACATTCGTATCGGTGCTGACGTAGTTAACTCCAAGGGTGATATCCCGATCGAGTTCATTACAGTAATTCAGGGTATCGTTATCCTGATGGTTGCTGCTGACGAGTTCATGGGTGGCTTCAAGAAGAAACTCATCTACAAGGCTGCGGCAGAAGAACTGGCTGCAAAAGAAAAAGCAGCAGCAGCTCAGAAGACAGCATAAGAGAGGAGAGATTATATGTTTACAATGGAATGGATTGGAAACTTCGGTTTCTCAGTATTACGTTTATCAACCCCTCTGATCTATGCAGGTCTGGCTGCTGTTATCAGTAAAAAAGCCGGTATGATGAACATGGCTTTAGAGGGTATGATGCTGGTTGCAGCCCTTGCAGGTGTTGCATTTGCCGGCGTAACAGGCAACTTATGGATTGGTTTAATTGCAGCAGTTATTTTTGGTGTAATTACTGGTGCGGTAATTGCATTTGCCAGCATTTCCGGTAAGACAGACTTATATCTTACCTGTATCGCTGTAAACCTTGCAGCAATGGGTGGTACAACATTCGCAATGTTCCTGTTAACAGGCGAAAAAGCTACAACTTCCGCTGCGATCAAAGCATACACAATTCCGTCTATCACAATTCCGGTAATTAAAGATATTCCGTTAATCGGTAATATGATTTCCGGACACAACCTTTTAACTTACATTGCATTCTTCAGCATTTGGGCCGTTTGGTTCTTCCTGAAGAAAACAAGACTTGGTCTTCGTTTAAGAGCCGTTGGTGAGAACCCGACAGCAGCATCCTCCGTAGGTATCAGCGTTCCGAGAATCGGATATATCTCTTTCCTGATTTCCGGTATCCTCTGTGGTCTTGCAGGTGCATTCATGTCCATGGGCTGGGTAAGCTTCTTCATGAAGGGCATGATCAATGGTCGTGGTTACATCGGTCTTTCCGCAAGTAACATCGCAAACGGTGATCCGATATTCACAGGTATCATCGGTATCTTCTTCGGTTTCACAGATGCCCTTGCTACAACTCTGAAGAGTGGTTCCAGCTTCCCGACAGAGTTCCTGGATATGATTCCGTACGCAGCAACTATGATCGCTGTATGCGTAGTTGGTATCATCCGTACAAGCCGTGCAAGAAAAGTTGCAAAAGGAAACTAATGTTGCTGAGATCAACATTTATGCGGATTCGGAAACTGCAAATATATTGATAGAATGGTATAAAATCATTGATCCAATATGATATAATAACCGAGGGGGTTTTGATAATTCCCTCGGTTTTATATTTATCTGAGAAAATAAGATCAGAAGAGGAAGAGACAATGAAAAAGATACTTATTATGGCATTGGTTGTGGTGTTCGGTTTGGAACTGGCCGGATGCAATAGGGAACCGATAGAAACGACAGCAGTACCTTCATCGTCAGAGACCAGTATCCCGACGGAGCCGCAGGAGGAAGATATCTTTCGTGTGCATGTGATTTTGAATGTGGAGAAAGAGAGTGTAGAGCTGTTTGAACAGGAGGCCAAGGAGGCTGTGAAGGGAACAGAGACCTTGTTGGAGGTACATCGCGGTCAGAACCAGAAAGAGTGGAATGAGGCAGTAAAGGCAGCCTGCGAGAATGGAGCCGATCTGATCGTGGGAGCGTCTCCGGAAATTGCGGATGCAATCGCAGAGTATGCGCCGGAGTATCCGGAAATCAGGTTTTCTGTATTAGAGGCAGAGGTGAATGAACCAAATGTTCAGAGTTATTATCTGGAATATGAGGATGCATTTTTTGAGGCCGGTATGGCGGCCGCAAGTGTGGGGGAAGATGCAGTCATCGGCTGGATCGGAGGAATGAATATTCCGATCATTCACACGTTTTTTGAAGCCTATGAGCAGGGTGCAAAAACTGTAAATCCGGAAATTCAGGTGCTGGAGGCATACGTCGGAGGATGGAATGAACCGGAAAAGGCACGTGAAACTGCCCTCAGACTGGCAGAGCAGGGCGCGGATGTGGTTGCATTTGTGGCGGCGGATTCCTGTACGGGTATTGTGGAGGTGCTGGAAGAGTCCGGCGTCTATATGATCGGGATGACGCAGGACTGTAAAATAGAAGAAAATGAATGGATATTAGGTGCAGTCGAGGAATATACGGACCGGATTGCAGTGCGGATGATTGAGGATGGTGTGCAGGAAAACTTCGATGGAGGAACGATTCAGGCATTGACGCAGTCGGATGGCATGGTTGGATTTTCCGGAGTCGGGGCGACTTCGGAATCACTTGACAAAGCATATAAAGCATATTAAAATTATTCCGTTATGATGGATAGGAGTAATACATGTATAGTTTTAACAGCCGTGTCCGTTTCAGTGAGACTGACACAAACAGAAAGCTTTCAATCACAGGTTTGATGAATTATTTGCAGGACTGTTCGATCTTCCAGTCGGAGGATGTAGGTCTTGGATTTGCCCACGTACAGGAGACGAAGAAATCCTGGCTGCTGTCCGCGTGGAATGTAGAGGTGGTTCGCAGACCGGATGTGACGGAAGAGATTACGATCGCCACCTGGCCGTATGATTTCAAGGGGATCTATGGATTGAGAAATTTTGCGATCCTGGATAAGGCGGGTAATTATCTTGTGAAGGCAGACTCCTGTTGGTTCCTGACGGATATTACGACGGGCAGACCGGTTCGGTTGACACCGGAAGAGACAAGCTTGTATCCGGTGGTGGAGCCGAGGCTGGACATGGAAGATCTTCCGAGAAAGATTGCACTTCCGGATGAGATGAAGGAAGTTGGAAGGCTTCCGGTGATGAAGCAGCACCTGGACACGAATCTTCATGTGAATAATGTACAGTATGTGGCGATCGCCTCAGAAGTACTTCCGAAAGGAACGGAAATTTGCGGAATTCGTGCAGAGTATCGCAAGGCTGCGGTGCTGGGAGATGTGCTTGTGCTTCATGTTGCAGTGGACGATTCCAAATATGTAGTCTCCCTGCGTGCGGAAGATGGAAGCGTGTATGCGAATATAGAGTTGAAAGTTTGCACTCAATAGAAAAGAAAGAGAGGACGAAAGACATGTTAGAGCTTGGAAAGATGCAGACCTTAGAGGTCATTAAAGAAAAAGATTTTGGTGTATATCTGGCAGAGGAAGGCTGGACTCCGAAGAGTCCGGAAAGAGGCGTGCTGCTTCCGAAAAAGATGGTTCCGGAGGGAACAAAGATTGGCAGCCTGCTGGATGTTTTCTTATATAAAGATTCAGAAGACCGCATGATCGCAACGACCAGCGTTCCGAAACTGACACTGGGAGAGACAGCGATCCTGGAGGTGCGCGATACTTCTAAGATCGGTGCATTCCTGGACATGGGTCTGGAGAAGGATCTTCTGCTTCCGTTCAAGGAGCAGACACATCAGGTGAGAAAAGGCGAGCGCGTTCTGGTTGCGCTTTATATCGATAAGAGCAACCGTCTTGCAGCGACGATGAAAGTATACCAGTTCCTCAGAACAGATTCTCAGTACCATGCTGGTGATGAAGTCGACGGATTTATTTTCCAGATCAATCCGGAGATCGGCGCATTTGTAGCGGTAGATGAGAAGTTCCAGGGCCTAATCCCGAGAAGAGAGCTGTTCGGTGGATTTAAAGTTGGTCAGGAAGTACATGCACGCGTGACAAAAGTGCGAGAAGATGGTAAAATGGATTTAAGCGCAAGAGACAAAGCGCACAACCAGATTTTTACAGATGCAGAACTCGTGATGCAGGTCATTCAGGAGTTTGACGGAGTTCTTCCGTTCAATGACAAAGCAGCTCCGGAAGTGATTGCGAGAGAGTTCAAACTCAGTAAGAATGCATTTAAACGTGCAGTTGGCCATCTGTTAAAAGAGGGCAAGATTGAGATTACGGAGAAAAATATCCGTGCGATCGAGTGTTAATCATTAAAACAGGGGTAATTTATAGCAATCGTTTCCAATTTGGAGCGGTTACAAAAAATAAAAAACTTATTGGAGGTACCTACAATGAAGATTGAAATCAAGACAAACAATGCACCGGCAGCTATCGGCCCGTATTCCCAGGCTATCGAAGCAAACGGCTTCGTATTCGCTTCTGGCCAGATCCCGGTAAACCCGGCTACAGGCGAAGTTCCGGAAGGTGTTGAGGCTCAGGCAGAGCAGGTTATGCAGAACATGACAAACCTTCTTGCAGCAGCTGGCACATCCATGGAGAAAGTTGTTAAGACTTGTGTATTCATCCAGAACATGGACGACTTCGCAGCTATCAACGCAATCTATGCAAAACACTTCCCGACTCCGTGTCCGGCACGTTCCTGCGTAGAAGTTGCAAAACTTCCGAAGGGTGTATTACTTGAGATGGAAGCAATCGCTATCAAATAATTGAAGCGCAAAAAAGAAAATCGTCATTTTTTACAAAAGCGTCCTCGATGAGGGCGCTTTTTTCGTGAGCATAATGGAAAAATTCCCAATGTCAGATCGGTCATATACAAAATTCATGGAATTTGCGCCAATATTTTGGCGTTTTGCCATATGGAAAAAACACAAGAAGTTGTGTACCATATAATTATAAAGTCAGTATATTGGGAGGAAACGAATGTCCCGTTTATTATTCAAAAATATAAACAAAATCTATCCGGGTGGCCAGCAGGCGATCAAGGATTTTAATTTAGAGATTAAAGACCATGAACTTCTTGTTTTGTCCGGTCCGGACGGATGCGGAAAATCTACATTGCTCCGTATGATTGCCGGTCTGGAAGAAATTACGTCCGGTTCTTTATATATGGATGGCGTGGATGTAACAAATGCAGAGCCAAGAGAACGAAGTGTAGCGATGATTTTCCGAAACAGTGTTCTTTATCCGCATATGACGGTAAGAGAAAATCTGACATTTGCGCTCCGTATGGCGAAAGTCGGACAGGATGAAATTGAAAAACGCGTAAAGGAAACAGCTGCAGAGTTGAATCTCAGCCCGATTCTGGATAAACTTCCGGAGGAGCTGACAACTTACCAGACTTACCAGACACTGTTGGGACGTGCGTTGATGCGCAGACCGAAAGTTCTTTTGATGGACAGTACCATTGCGGATCTGGATGAAGAGATTCAGGAAGTTATCCGTCAGAAGTTCTTAAATATTCATGAGAAGATGGATATGACAGTTATTTATGTGACGGAGAATCAGAAATCCGCAATGACACTCGGAAGCCGTATGATCGTTATGAGTGACGGTGAAATCTGTCAGGACGATACTCCTGAAAATCTATTTACACATCCGAAGACCAGTTATGTGGCCGGAGTTGTCGGATATCCGCCGATGAACTTCTTTGTGGCAAGTGTGTATGAGCAGAATGGAGAAGTTGGTCTTAGTTTCAAGAAGGGGAAAGTTCTGTTACCGGCTGAAAAGGGCAGTGTACTTTTGGAGCGCGCATATTTAAAGAAAGAAGTTCTCATTGGTATGAGAGCAGATGCTCTGAGTGTAGTTTCTGGCAAGAAAAAGGGCGGCGAGGGCGAATTAACATGTAAAATACAGGGAATGGAGCAGTTATATTCCAGACCGATGCTACGATTTATTATGGAGGAGACATCCGGTCTCTGTATGACTGAGGAGATGCCGGCAGGAGGCGAGGGAAGTACGGTGGTTCTGGCGCTCGATGCGGATAAGATCCAGATTTTTGACAGAGAAACAGATTGTACAATTGTATACTAGGCTATTTGAACAGAAACCGGGGCGATATTTCGTTCCGGTTTCGTTATTCTGCTGAAAAAATAAAACATATTGTACAAAATATATATTGTACAAAAATACAAAATTTTGCTTTTCTTTTTGGTAAATTTGTATTAAAATAAGAACTAGATATGTCTACAATTTCGAAAAGGAGAGGACGCTATGATTTCCAACCAAATTTTACAGTCCAATATCGACGGACTGAAAGAAATTACAAGGATTGACCTTTGCGTCTGCGACGTGGAGGGCAAAGTATTAGCATCCACATTTGAGCGCGCAGAGGATTACGAGAGTTCTGTTCTCGCTTTTGCCGCATCTCCGGCTGACAGTCAGGTGATTTCCGGCTATCAATTCTTCAAAGTATTCGATGAACACCAGTTAGAGTACATCCTGCTTGCAAAAGGAAGCAGCGATGATGTTTATATGGTGGGCAAACTTGCTGCGTTCCAGATTCAGAATCTTCTGGTAGCGTACAAAGAGCGTTTTGACAAAGATAATTTTATCAAGAATCTTCTTCTGGACAACCTTCTTCTGGTGGATATTTATAATCGCGCGAAGAAGCTTCACATTGAGACCAATGTGAAACGTGTGGTTTTCCTGATCGAGACAAAGAACGAAAAGGATGTCAATGCGCTTGAGACTGTGAGAAGCCTGTTCTCTACGAAGACAAAGGATTTCATCACAGCGGTTGATGAGAAGAATATCATTCTGGTTCGCGAAGTGAAACCGGGCGAGACATACGAAGACCTGGAGAAGACAGCGAATACCATTCTGGATATGCTCAATACTGAGGCGATGTCTAAAGTGCATATTGCCTTTGGTACGATTGTCAATGAAATTAAAGATGTTTCCCGTTCCTACAAAGAGGCGAAGATGGCTCTGGACGTAGGAAAGATTTTCTACAGCAGCAAAAACGTGGTGGCTTATTCCAATCTGGGCATCGGACGTCTGATCTACCAGCTTCCGATTCCGCTCTGCCGTATGTTCATTAAGGAGATTTTCGATGGAAAAAATCCGGATGAATTTGACGAGGAGACTCTGACTACGATCAACAAATTCTTTGAGAACAGCCTGAACGTATCAGAGACATCCAGACAGCTGTACATTCACAGAAATACTCTGGTATACCGTCTGGACAAGCTTCAGAAGAGCACCGGTCTGGATCTCCGTGTTTTTGAGGATGCGATCACATTCAAGATTGCCCTTATGGTTGTGAAGTATATGAAATATATGGAGAACTTAGATTACTAATATGATTGAAATCAATAAATTGACAAAGACTTACGATAAGAGCAGCCGTGCGCTCAAAGGCGTAGACATCTTGATTGAAGATGGTGAATTTGTCTTTATTACCGGCCGGAGTGGTTCGGGAAAATCCACTCTTTTGAGAATTCTCTTAAAAGAGGTTGAACCGACTTCCGGCCGTGTTGTCGTTAATGATATGGATCTTGGTGCGATGCCGAGGCGTTACGTTCCGAAATACCGGAGAACGCTGGGCGTTGTGTTCCAGGATTTCCGTTTATTAAAAGACAAGACGGTTTACGAAAATATTGCCTTTGCCCAGAGAGTGATCGGTGTACCGGGACGTACTATTAAAGAGGCGGTTCCGCGTATGCTGAAGTTGGTCGGCCTCTCATCGAAATACAAAGCGTTCCCGCACCAGCTTTCCGGCGGTGAGCAGCAGCGCGTGGCAATTGCCAGAGCGCTGATCAATCAGCCGGCCGTGTTGTTAGCTGATGAGCCTACGGGAAATTTAGACCCGCAGAATGCAATGGAGATCATGAAGCTGCTGGAGGAGATCAACCGTCGCGGAACCACCGTGATCGTGGTAACTCACAGCCGTGAACTTGTAAATACGATGAAAAAGCGTGTGATCACGATGGATAAAGGTATCGTGATCAGCGACGTGAAAGAAGGCGGGTATCGATATGAGAATTAGCACATTCTGGTACTGTTTTAAACAGGGTATTATAAATATATGCAGAAATATCTGGTTCTCCCTTGCGTCTACCGCGATCATTTCTGCATGTATTTTTTTGTTCTGCGTATTCTTCTCCGTGATCACCAATGTGCAGCACATGGTGGTTTCTGCAGAGTCTACCATGGGAATTACAGTTTTCTTTGAGGAAACATTGTCCGGTGCGGAGATTCAAGAGATCGGTGCGAAGATCCAGCAGGAAAAGAGCAATGTGATCAAGGATATGAAGTTTATTTCTGCGGAAGAGGCGTGGGAAGAGTTTCAGTCGGAGTATTTTGGAGAAAATACGGATCTGGCAGCAGGATTTGCAGAAGACAATCCGCTGGCAGGATCTTCTTCCTATGAGATTTATCTGTATGATATTGCAGACCAGGGTCCGATGGTGGATTACCTGCAGAGTGTAGCAGGCGTGAGAAAAGTAAATTATTCCAACAGCGCCGTGGCAGGACTTTCCAGTTTCAACAAGATCCTGACTTTGCTGTGCGGTGTGATCCTTACCATGCTGCTGGCAGTTGCGGTTTTTCTGATCAGCAATACGATCAATGTGGCAGCAGAGTTTCGAAAAAATGAGAACAAGATCATGCGCCTGATCGGTGCAACGAATTTTATGATCCGTGCCCCGTTTGTGGTGGAGGGTACACTGCTCGGTCTGGTGGGCGCTGCGATCCCGCTGGGAGCGATGTTCTTCCTATATAATAGTGCAGTAGAATTTGTCATGGAACGATTCCAGTTATTATCCGGAATCATTCAGTTCCTCCCAATCGGAGAGGTATATCCGATGATGGTGGCAGTTTCTCTGGCGCTGGGCGGCGGACTTGGTTTTATCGTCAGCTTTATGACGATTCGCAAACATCTGCGTGTGTAGGAGCATATATAATGAAGAAAAAGAAATGGATTGTGGCTGCTCTTACGTTTGTGTGCTGTGCTTTGGCTGCATTTCCGTCTTTTGCGACGAAGAGCGGATTGACGGATGCGAAAAAGAAAAAGACAGCGATCGAGCAGGAGATGAAACGTGCGAAGGAGACACTGGCAAAGCTGGAGGCTTTGAAGGGGGATGCGGTTGCTTATGTAAAGCAGATGGACGCGACTCTGGAAACTCTCAGCGAAGAATTGTCTCAGCTTAGTACGGACATTGAAGCAAAAGAAGAGCAGATTACCATTACGACAACAGAGCTGCAGGCAGCCGAGGCAACGGCCGCTGAGCAGTACGATGCGATGAAGCTTCGCATTAAATACATGTATGAAAAAGGCGACAGTTCTTATGTGGATCTGCTGCTGCAGGCGAGATCCTTGTCGGAGCTTTTAAATAAGGCTGAGTACATTGGAAAGATCTCAGAATACGACAGAGTAAAGCTGGATGAATTTATCGCCACAAAAGAGCAGGTCGCAGAGACAAAAGCTGTTCTGGAGACAGAACATGCAGAGCTTTTGGAACTGCGGGAACAGACGGAAGCGAAACATGCGTCTGTGGAGGAACTTCTGGCAGCTAAGCAGGCGGAACTGAAGGCTGTGGAGAGCAAGATCGATGCGGCAGAGGCAGATGTTTCGGCGTATCAGAAGGACTTAAAGAAGCAGGAAGACTCGATCAAGGCAATCGAAGCTGAGATCAGACGCCAGGAAGAGGCTGCAAAGAAGAAAGCGGAATCATCCGGAACAACGTATAAAACACAAAGTATCGGAGATATTAAGTTTATATGGCCGTGCCCGGCCAGCGGAAGGATCACATCCAAGTTTGGTTCCAGAACGTCACCGACCAAAGGTGCGTCCTCGAATCATCAGGGTATCGATATCGGCGCGGCGACCGGAAGCAATATTCTGGCAGCGGCCGGCGGAACTGTGGTAGTCTCCACGTATAGTTATTCAGCTGGAAATTATGTGATGATCAATCATGGCGGCGGTGTTTATACGGTCTACATGCATGCTTCCAAATTACTTTGTAAAGTGGGCGATACGGTAAAACAGGGCCAGGTGATCGCCAAGGTCGGCTCGACCGGTTATTCGACGGGACCGCATCTGCATTTCGGTATTCGTGTCAACGGTACATATGTGAATCCGAGCAAGTATGTGAGTCCGTAACGACAGCGTGGATTGACAGAACAGGAGATGGAATTTTGGAAGAAAGAGATAATAAAAATAAGTTTTGGAAAGGTGTGCTGGTTGGCGCGCTGATCACTGCATTTTGCGCTATGGCGGTTGTGGGAATTGCTTCCGGAATCTGGCTGGTGGCGCGCAGCGCCAAGGCAAACGATAATGCTGTTCCGGGCGATAACGGCGGCTCACATATCATCGCGGAGCATGAGGTGACGGAAGAAGAGTTAGAGCTGTATGAAATCGGATATAAGCTGGATTATATTGAAAAACTGATCGATACCTATTTTCTGTTCGATGAGGAAACGGAGAGGAAAGATCCGATGGACTGGATGTACCTCGGCTATGTGGCTTCTCTTCAGGATCCGTATTCTTCCTATTATTCAGAGGAAGAGTATAAAAGCCTCATCGAGAGCACAGAAGGCGAATACTGCGGTATTGGTGTCATGGTCAGTCAGAATGTCTATACGGGGCTTGTGACGGTTGTCAAGGTCTTTAAGGACGCACCTGCGGATGTGGCAGGAATGCTGCCGGGTGACATTATCACAGCCGTTGAGGGCATGGAGATTTCCGGTATGGATCTGAGTCTTGTAGTCAGCGACCACATCAAAGGCGAAGAGGGAACGGAGGTTTCCCTGACCGTGTATCGTGAGTCCATTGATGATTATGTGGACCTGACGATGACTCGCCGGATCGTGCAGAATCCGACAGTGGAATTTGAAATGCTGGAAGAAAAGATCGGATACATTGCATTATCCTCCTTTGAAGATGTTTCTACAGCTCAGTTTATCGGCGCGGTAGACACTCTGGAAGAGCAGGGGATGCAGGGACTGATCGTAGACCTTCGAAATAACGGCGGCGGTGTGGTAAATGCTGCTGAGGATATTGCAGACTATCTGATCCCGGATGGAAAAGATATCGTAAGTTTTAAAGGCAAAGGCGTAGAGGACAGCACTTACGTTGCGAAGGACGGACACCAGCTGGATATTCCGATCGCAGTCCTTGTCAACGGAGAAAGTGCAAGTGCTTCGGAGGTGCTGACAGGCGCTCTGAAAGATCATGGACTTGCAACCATTGTGGGAACCAAGACATTCGGCAAGGGCATTGCTCAGGGTATTTTTCCGCTTCCGGACGGAAGTGCTCTGAAACTGACGACAGCGTATTATTATGTGCCGTCTGGAGAATGCATTCATAAAGAAGGTATTGAACCGGATATTGTCGTGGAGCTGGATGAGGAACTGGAAACTCTGGTAGAGATTCCTAAGGAAGATGATAATCAGATCCGCGCAGCCGTTGAGGCGCTTCTGGAAGAGATAGAAGAGGCGGATTAAACCAAAGTATATTAATTATAGAAGAAACGCGCATGAGACGATGTTTCCTGCTGCAAGGGGAGGACCTCAGCGGGGGAAATGTTGAAGAAAATGCGTGTTTCTTCTATATAAAAGGAAGATATCCACAAAGCAAATTGTACGGATAAAAAAACAGAAAAAACAAAGAAAAAATGCTTGCAATTTTTTTGTAGATATGTTATCTTTATGGAGCTGTGGCATGATAGCTGTGAAGCGTGAGGTTGCCACCGAGAAATTCGGTGGGTTTTCCGTGGAGCGAATGTCAATTTATAAAAATGGCGACAAGTCACTGTACCAAGTTAACAGTTGCTCAGGGTAAGGGGCAATAACAACGCGTAGTTGATTGCGATTCACGATGTGAGTATGCAGGACACACGCGAGACCGTGTACAGTCACCCACTTGTCGTACTTCGTTAAAAGTGCGAAAAGGAGGCGACTTTTTTTATGGCAAGTCAGGTTATGAGAATCACATTAAAAGCATACGAC
>SVDR01000037.1 GCA_015057755.1 Lachnoclostridium sp. | reverse complement strand
CTACAAGCGAAATCGACAAGGCTACTACAAAGGGCGTTTTCCATAAGAATACTGCTTCCAGAAAAGTATCCCGTTTGTCCAAAGCTGTAAACGCAATGGCTTAATTTAAAAGACTGGAACGATTTACAAGAATAAATATAAAAAAGCTTTTCCGAGTGGTGTGTCGGAAAAGCTTTTTTATTTTGATTTAATATTTTCTGGCGATCAGTAGTTCTACTGCCATCCGGTCTCCCAGGCGTCCGGTCTTTACCGCTTCCTCTGATTCCACGCAGAGCTGTACGTACGAAAGGATCTGCTCTCTGGTAAATGCTTTTGCCTGCGTGATCAGCTTTCCCGCCGCAAACGGAGGAATTTTCAGTTTGGACGCTACAGCACTCTTGTCATTGCCTTGCGCCGCCAGTTCCTTTACCTGCAGAAGCTGATTGAACTGTCTGGCAATTAAAAATAAGATTCGCATCGGCGGCTCTTTCAAAGTCAGAAGATCTTCGTACAGATCCAGTGCTTTTCTGGTATTGCCCGCCACGATCGACGAAACCATCTCAAAAATCCGGTTCGTCACATGAACCGTTCCGATGGCCTCCACATCTTCTTTTGTGATCACGTCTCGCCCCATGGTATAACAGATCAGTTTTTCCAGTTCCGTCCGGATATTTTCCATGTCATCTCCGGTTCTCTCCAAAAAGTACTCCATGACCGGTCTTGTGATCTTTTTCCCGTCTTTGGTAAGGATTCCCGCAGCCCACTGCATCAGCTGTGCAGAATCCTGCTTGTTCAGCTCTGCCACGTGGCCAAGTTCCTTTACCTTTTTGTAGAGTTTGTTTCGTTTGTCCACTTCACTCTCACAAAAGATCAGACACGTGGTGTCCGGCATCTGCGGAAGGTACGCCACCAGTTCCTCTGGAGCACTCTTAAAAAACCCGCTGCTGTCAATGAGGATCAGCCTTCGGTCTGCAAAAAACGGCATCGTGTCTGCCAGACTGATAATCTCTCTCACATCCGGATTTTTTCCTTCAAAATAATTATAATTCATGGTATCGTCGCCGGAAATCTCTTCCCGCATCCGCTTTTTATAGCTGCCTACCAGGAACGGCTCATCTCCGCAGAGAAGATATACCGATCGGAAGTTCTTCTCTTTGATATCTTTATTTAATGTCTGCATCGTATTCCTCTTTATCTGTCGAAATCATTGCAATTTCTGCCCTACCAAAACCTTATCAAATCCCATCCTCTCTGTCAAGCCATCCCTCGATTCGCAGATGAGTTCCGTCTGTCCATATCTGCAAAGCTCCTGATTTTGCTGTTTCATACGCCTGCGCCCCAACATCCATACAGTCTTCTAGAACTCTGGACGACGGATGCCCGTAAGAATTCCCTTCTCCATAGGAAAAAACCACATAGGACGGTCGTACCGCTTCCAGAAACTCCCTGCTGTTCGAATTTGCCGAGCCATGATGAGCCGCCTTCAAAACGGTAACCAGTGAAAAATCATACTGCCTCAATAACGCCTGTTCTTCTGACACCCCAATATCTCCCGTCAAAAGCATGGAAAATGCTCCGTAAACCATGTACAGCACAACCGAATCCCCGTTTCGGTCTGCAGGATCGTCATTCTCCTGCACATCAGGAACTCCCGGGTGCAAACAGAAAATCTCCACATCCTCACCTAAGGCTCCCGTCAGCACATCACCCGCTTCACAGTATATGACAGAGAGCTCCTGTTTTTCCGCGAGTTCCACAATCCCCTGACACCCGGAATCCATCATTCCCGCCTTTGAAATCATGATCTGACCAATTTCGATTCCATGATCCTGTGTTTCCAACAGCGTCCGGATTCCATTCATATGGTCCTGATCTCCATGAGTGACGACCACCGTATCCAGCCGTCTGACTCCCTGACTCTTTAGAAACGGAATCAGCACATCGTCTCCGATTTCCCGATCCTGACTGCTTCCACAGTCCACAAGCATGGTTCTCCCGTCGGCTTCCAGAAAAATACCGTCTCCCTGCCCCACATCGAGGATCATCACCGAAAGTCCGGTATCCGGCCGCCAAACCAGAAGCAGGATTCCGATTCCCCAGAGACACAGCCAGCGCTTTCCGCATTGAAACCCTTTCCACGTTCCAATGATGAGCAGACCATAATACACGATGATCTTCCATATCTCCGGCTGGCCCAAGATCAGATTTGCGTTCGGAAACTGCTGGATTCCCAGGCACACCCGCTGATAAATTGCTAGAATGATATGCGCGCCGCCCAGCAGACCGATACCCAGCCCGCTCCATACGAAACTTCCTGCCACACCAAGCATTCCTGATATCAGCACATAAGCCATCAATGGAACCACCAGAAGGTTCAGCATCATTCCAAACATCGGTATCTCATAAGAGTGTAAAAGCACAAACGGAAAAGTAACCAACTGCAGAGAAAGACTGACCCAGATTTTTTCCTTGACTCCCTTCCATTGCCATTTTTGCGCCAGCACATTCCCCGGGACAAACATGGCACCAACAGCCAAGAAAGACAGCTGAAAGGAGGCCTGCGTCAGCATATACGGTCTCCACAGCAAGATTCCCATCGCAGGAACACACATGGCGGAAGGAAGGTCATACGTCCTCCCCAGGAATCCGGCACAAAAGGAAACTCCCACCATGAACACCGCTCGCACCACCGACGGCCCAAATCCAACCATGGTGCCATAGACGAACAGAACAGAAAATGCAATGCTCCCAGCCTGCAGATATCCCAGACCAGCTATTCTTAACAACCGCCAAAGCCCCATGCCAACCACAGAGACATGAAGACCGCTGATCGCAAGAACATGAGAAATTCCGTTTCTTTGATATAGTGCGTACAGATCATCATCCATATCTGCCTTTTCTCCGAGCAATACTGCTTTTAAAATACCAAGGTCCTCCGGCTCTGCAATCTTCTCCAGTCTGCATTCCAGAGCTAGTCCTGCCTGACGGACCCATTCTCTCCACGTCCAGTACCAGACTGCAAAAAACTCCTGTGGCGTATGGTAATCATCTGTGTTTTGCATACAATCCACAATATCCGCACGAAACAAGCCGCAAATGCCCTTCGCCTGACAATACAGACGATAGTCAAATCCTCCCGGATTTCGATCCGGCTCCGGAATTTCACACCTTCCCAGGGCAACAACCTGCATCCCCAATCTCAGAGATTCCGACGAATCTGTGTAAACATATACCTTTCGCACAGACGAAGTCTCCTGATTCCAGTCAATCTTACATCCCTCAACGGTCAGGCGGACACCAAAATCCACACGCTGGATCTCCGTCAGCCGTCCGGTCAGTTTACTGCCAGCCTCAACAGCTTCTGCAGCCCTTGCGATCACCTTCTGCTCCGTCTGAACAAGCCATTCTTCATATTCCATACGGCCAGCTCCGACTGTCATTCCCAGCCAGATTACCAGCAAATACCGGAAAAGGGCCGGTAACCTGCCCCCATTCCTTCCTCGGCCCCTTTTGTGGAATCCTCCACACAAAAAGACATAAGAAAGAACAAGCAGCAAGGCTGCCAGCCCAACACACACCTGCTCTGCTTTCATCCAAAGGGCGATCGTCTCTCCAAGTACCAGTCCTCCGGTAAAATAAAGCAATGGTCTATTAATTTGTTTTTCCTCCTACGATATAATCGTAATTGCGCACAAACACCGTGCTCAGCGGGATCAGATCGCGGAATACCGCATCTTCCGAACCGTTGATTCGAATCTGCACGCGGCTGACCGTTGAAAGCTCAGAAAGCGAGTTCACGATCGAGTAGATCGGAATATACTCCTTCACTTCCAGCGTATTGTTTAAAAATGCAGCATCCAGGTTGATGGAACAAACCGTCTCATTGACAGAAACGCTCAACAGCTTAATATCCTTAGGCATGGTGGCATATCTGCCCGTCACCTTCGGACCCTCGATCAACTGCTCCACGATCAGCTTCTCCACGGACGTATTGGTGCTTCGCATAACTTCACGTGTCTCCGGAAGCAGCATGTCTCCTGTTTCATTGGCAAAATACAGTGTCATCTCCGTCTTTTCGAAGGAGTTAACATCTCGGATACTGTCTACAAAATCGGAGGCTGCCAGCATTCCGACCGGATTGCCCGCACCGTCCATGATCGGCTGTTCCGCACAATAGATCGTCAGATAATCAATGCCCGGAATCTGCGTCAATGTCTTTGTCAGCGCAGCCCTGCAGAGAATCTCCTTAACAGAATCCATCAGCGCATAATTGGCATCTGCATATAAATGCAGGACATTTGCCTCCACGCGGAAGGACATCTTTTCCACCTGAGAAGGCAGAGCCGACTGGCACTCCAGATCAACCGGTACCGCACTTAACGCTGCCATCAGTTCCTGCACCAGAGCCTCCTGATTTTCTGTCTGCGGTTCATACGGATTCCCCACCAGCTGGTTTCCCGATGCATTGAGATAGTAAACCATATATCCGGACTCGGCAGCAATCTCCCCACTTCCCTTTGTACATCCGGTACAGAGCAAGCTCATGACCAGCAGAAGGAAAAGTGCAAGCGAATATCTCATTTTATTCCTCATTCTCCCCCTCCTATGAAATGTAGATCAGTGGAATGCGGACAAGGAAAATCGTACCTTCGCCTTCCTTGCTCTCCACGCGGATCGCACCATGGTGCAGTAAAATTACATTTTTTGTAATGGCAAGTCCCAGTCCGGTTCCTCCGGTCTCACGGGATCTCGCTTTGTCTACACGGTAGAAACGCTCAAATACGCGGTCTTTGAATTCTTCCGGAATACCCACGCCAGAATCCGCAACCTTTAAATAGAAGAATTTATGATCCGCATCCAGAGTTACGCGCACCCAGCCATCTTCTTTATTGTATTTGATGGCATTTTCCACCAGATTGTTGATCGCCAGAGATAACTTCACTTCGTCAATATCTGCCGTTACCTCTCGCATGCTTTCAAAAATAACCTCAATATTTCTCTTTCTTGCAATCGGACGAAGGCGTTTCAATACCATCTCCACCAGCGAATTCACACTGGCAGACTGGAAGCTCATCTCCGGGGACTCTTTATCCATACGAACCAGTGTCAAAAGGTCGTCAATGATCTTACTCTCACGGTCGATCTCATCGGAAATATCTGTCATAAACTCTTTATACAGCTCCTCCGGAACATGATCCATGCTCATCAGAGAATCTGCCAGTACACGGATCGAAGTGATCGGTGTCTTTAACTCGTGGGACACATTGGATACAAATTCCTGACGGGACTGCTCTACCGTCTTGATATTTTCCAGCATGCGGTTAAGCGACTTGGAAATTCGCTTCGTTTCCGAGAAAGTCATCTCTTCGATATCTTCGTCCAGATTGCCCTCCGCCACACGGTTGATGGAACCTACAATGGCATCAAACGGACGGAATGCTCCCTGAAGCACGCAAACCGCTGCGATCGCCACCACCATAAACGCAGTCAGCTGGAATAAGGAAGCGCGGTCCAACAGGCTCTCCTCCAGAGATGTCATGCTCTCCGTAGACGCAGTTACCAGCATAACTCCTGCTGTTTTCGGAACAGAACCGGATTCCATCGTCTGGACATTTTCCGTGATCGGGATCGCCAACAGGAAATAATGCTTTTCCGTATTGTACTTTCGCGTTGCCTCACCCTGGAAACAACGAATCGTCTCTTCTGAGATACAGACCTTTCCCTCAGACAAAGAGAACGTATCTTTTACCACCTTAAAACCGGAGTTTACGATCAGAATTCGTCCGTTAAAAATATCCGCAAGCATGGAAAGCTCCGCATCGATCGCAGCATTGTCCACGACGGTACCGCTCAAATATCCGGTTCTTGTCATCTTATTACTGATAATCTGACACTGGTTCTGTACATCAATAATCCTTCTGTCTACCTGATTCTGTTTTGAAGAACCGGCCAAAACACGGCCCTGCACCACCAGCGGGATCATACAGAGAAGGATCATAAATATAGCCAGAGGCACACGAATACTCGGCGTATGCTTCTGGTACAGGCTCCAGATCTTAGTTCGGAGTGTTTTCATCTTCCTCTACCAGCTTTCTTGTTGCAGTGATCGCAATACTTCCAGGTCCGATGTGGCAGGATACACTCAGAGAAAGCGGAGCAACCGTCACATCCGCATACGGGAACATAGTTCTCACTTCCTCCGCAAACGCAAGCGCCGCAGCCTCATTCTGCGTATGAGCCACACCAAGATGCGTGTATCTGCACTCCGGATCATGAAAACGCTCGCTCAGCTCTTTCATAATACCTTCTACCATCGTCGCCTTCGCCTGCTTCACAGTTCTCGCCTTAGCATAAGAATCTAGCTTCTCGCCAAAAATACTGAGGATCGGCTTGATCTTCAGTAACGTTCCGATCATCGCCACCGCCGGAGTGATGCGGCCGCCTTTTTTCAGATACTTCAGAGTATCTACTGTAATAAAGATCGCCGCGTCCATCTTCGTCTCTTCCAGACGCTTTTTGATCTTCGCACCGTCATAGCCCATAGACGCCAGCATCTGCGCTTCTTTTACAGACTGTGCCAGAGTAATGGAAATCCTCTGGTTATCCACCACAAAGACCTTACCCTCGTACTCGTCCTCCATTGCAAGCATCATAGCTGTCTGGCAGGAACCGGAAAGACCGCTGGACATCGGAATATGTACCACCTGGTCATAATCCTCCAGTACCTTGTCCCAGAGCTTCATCACAGACTCTGGAGACGGCTGGGAGGTGGAAATATCCGCATCATGTTCCAGTTTCTTATAAAACTCCTCCTGTGTCAGGTTAATATCTTCAAAAAATGTTGCTCCATCGATCATGAACGGCATCGGAAGCACGAAAATGCCCATCTCCGCCGCCTGTTTTTGTGTAATTCCACTGTTGCTGTCTGTTACAACTGCAATTCTCATGAAATACCCCTTTCTTATCGCAAATTTTGTATGTACCATTTTAACCGATTTCTATCATAAATGGAAGTATAAAAACATACAAACTATGGACGTTTTTCACAAATTGAGTTATAATGTTTGCATATGTGTGCCCGTGCTCTTTATTTCAGGCACATTGGACGAAACAAAAGAAAGGAAGTACTACCTATGCCATACTGTCCGAAATGCGATATGGAATTCGTTGAGGGTATTACCAAATGTACCGACTGCGGCGGCCCTCTCTTTGAATCAAAAGAAGCTGCAGAAGCAATGTTAAAGAAAGCTCAGGCTCAGTACAATGAGCAGATGAAAAAACAGTACGAGATGATGATGGCGGAGCAGATGAAACAGGAGGCTCTTGCAAAAGAAGCCGCTGAAAAAGCTGCTGCTGAGGGAAAGAAGGTTCAGCAGCGCCGTGCTTCTTCCGGAACATTCGTAGACAAAGGTCAGAAGTACGAAGATATGGCTTCTTCCGCATCTGCATTCCTCATTGTAGGTGTTGTTACCTCTGCTGCCCTGATCCTTTCCTTAACAGGAATCATCAACCTTCCGTTCACAGGTGTGATGAAGCTGATCGTAACCGGAATGTTAGCATTCATGGCGATTGGTTCTTTTGCTGTTGCGGTTTCCTCTAAGAAATCTGCTGCTGCTTTAAAATCAGAGATTTCCACGGAGAAAGACCAGACAAAAGAGATCATCGAGTGGTTCGTGGAAAACTATACTCCGGATGATATCGACCGTCGTATTCTCTTTACCGAGAGCGGTCTCAGCCCGGAAGAAATGAGCTTAAGACGTTTCGAGTGGATTCAGGAACTTCTGATCATCGCAAAAGACCTTCCGGATCAGGCTTATGTCGATATGCTCTGTGACGAGATCTACAGCCGTCTTTTCGAAAACTAAATCTTTGCATACAAAAATCGTCCGCGGTCATTTCGACGGACGATTTTTTGTGCTCTTTATTCAAACCTGACGATTTCTTTTTTCAGCCGCCTCATGATCTTCTTCTCCAGTCTTGAAATATAAGACTGAGAAATCCCCATCAGGTCTGCCACTTCCTTCTGGGTCATCTCCTCTCCATCCGGGCGGGTCAGACCAAACCGCAGTTCCACGATCTTCCGTTCTCTGGGAGTCAAATGATCGATGGCATTCTGCAGAAGACTTTTTTCAACCTCCTCTTCAATTCCCTTGGAGATCACATCCTCATCCGTTCCCAAAATATCCGAGAGCAGCAGCTCATTTCCGTCCCAGTCCACATTCAACGGCTCATCAATGGAAACCTCCAGTTTGGTTTTGTTGGTCCTCCTCAAATACATCAAAATCTCATTTTCGATGCAGCGGGAAGCATAGGTGGCCAGCTTGATATTTTTATCCGGATTGAAAGTATTGATGGCCTTGATAAGCCCAATGGTTCCGATGGAGATCAGGTCCTCCACCCCCACACTGGTATTATCGAATTTTTTTGCTATGTACACGACAAGACGCAGATTATGCTCGATCAGTCTGGATCTGGCATTCTTTTCTTCCTCCGTTCCAAAACAAGCCAGTGCTTCCGTTTCCTCCTCCGGTGAAAGTGGAGCCGGAAGAACATCCGCGCCTCCTATATAATGGATCTCTCCCTGATTTTGCATGATAACCGTCTTGAGCGTCACCATTTTCTTTAGTTTGAACCGGTTCGGCACCGACAACTTTATGATCATGATGGTTTCCTCCTTCATCTTTCTTCGTTCATTGTTCTTCTGGAACATATGCTTCCGGCAAAATCATGGTAAAATCTCCACGAACAGACAGCCGCTCTTTCACGATCGCCACCACAGGACATTCCACAATCCTGCTTCTTCCGTCTTTCCTGATCTCCATCCGTTCAAACTGCATGGCAAAAAGCATTCCATTCTCCGTTCCCACCGCATGATAAGGGATGTAAAATCCTCCGGATACTTCCTCACAAAAATCCTCGCAGTCATGGTAAGAAATAAGAGAAACCGGTCTTCCGGATCCCGGCGCACAAAGCCGGTTTCCCGAATCTGCCAAAGCCAGAAATCCCTTTTCTTTTCCTCTATAGAAGAGAGAGACTTGATAACGGTTATCTCCAACCTTTCTACGGCTGAACACACATTTACGTATCAATTTCTCCAACAACACACAGATCAGTCCGGAAAATACCAATCCTTCCACATCCGTCAGATAAAATTGCTGACAGGAGAAGGAATAGCAGCTGTTGACCAGACCGGCAGACAAAAACAGACAGCCTTCTGCCTTCCACAATCGCGAAAGTCCGTCAGCAAACAGATCGCGAAATGCGATCATCAGCATGACTCCGCCAATTACAACAAAGGTGACTGCCAGTTCTGCTCCGGGTGAAAGAACCGGATACAGGATTAAAATAATGTTCCAAAAGCTCCCGACTGCCGCAGCCAGACCAAGCCGTATGACTGTGTACGGCTGATGCAGGCAGGCTGCTGTCAGGAACAGGGACAAAAGGTTCAAATAGAAATCTGCGAGAAAAAATACGTCGATGTAAAACTCATATTCCATTGACTCCCTCCGTCCCGATTCCCCCAAACGGGATAACAGGGCTTATTATAGCCAAAACCGTCTACGGATTTTGTCAAACAGACAGACGAAAACCTGGGTTTTCATCGCAAATTTCGCATCTTATTTTGGGAAAAATAAAGATTTTCAGATAGATTTAGATAACAAAACAGGTGCCGTGTGACCACGACACCTGTAACTTGTCAAATGATTTGTTTTCGATGATTATCTGCGGTTCTTTAAGAAATCCGGAATATTGATCTGAGTTTCTCTCTGAGCCGGACGGTAAACCGGAGCACTTGCGTTCGGGATGTTTAACTGCGGAGCTGCTGTAGCTGCTGCCTCAGCCGGAGCTGCCTTCGGAGCCGGAGCTGCTTTCGGAGCTGTCTGAACCTTGTTAAACTTTGTGAAATCCTTCATCGCACGCTCAACCGGTGTGTTTGCACCGTGTGCATCAAGACCTGTAGCGATAACGGTGATCGTAGCCTCGTCTTCCATGGACTCGTCGTACATCGCACCGAAGATGATGTTCGCATCGTCGCCTGCAAGTTCCTGAACGTAAGTAGCTGCCTCGTTTGCCTCGATCAGGCTGATATCACCGGAAATGTTGATGATAACATCAGAAGCACCTTCGATGGTTGTCTCGAGAAGCGGGCTGGAAACTGCCTGCTTAACAGCCTCAAGAGCCTTGTCGTCACCCTTCGCACGACCGATACCGATGTGAGCGATACCCTTGTCCATCATAACTGTCTGAACGTCAGCGAAGTCGAGGTTGATAAGACCCGGTACGTTGATCAGGTCTGTGATACCCTGTACGGACTGAAGAAGAACTTCGTCAGCTTTCTTTAATGCCTCCGGCATCGTTGTACGTCTGTCAACGATTTCAAGAAGACGGTCGTTCGGGATCACGATCAGTGTATCAACTGCATTCTTTAAGTTCTCAATGCCGTTAAGAGCATTGTTCATGCGCTGTTTTGCCTCGAAACGGAACGGTTTTGTAACAACGCCAACAGTCAGGATGCCCATATCTTTTGCGATCTGAGCGATGACTGGAGCTGCACCTGTACCGGTACCGCCACCCATACCACAAGTAACGAATACCATGTCAGCACCCTTCATAGCCTGTGCTAACTCTTCCTGGCTCTCCTCAGCTGCCTTCTCACCGATCTCCGGTTTCGCACCTGCGCCAAGACCTTTTGTTAATTTCTCACCGATCTGCATCGCAGTCGGAGCTTTACAGAACTGAAGAGCCTGCTTATCTGTGTTGATACCGATAAACTCAACTCCCATAATATTTTCTTCAACCATACGGTTAATTGCGTTATTACCAGCGCCGCCTACACCGATTACAAGAATTCTTGCGGCGTTCTCTGCCTCGTTGATCTTAATTTCTAACAAGGGTGTATCCTCCTTTTTCCTGCTCGAAAGAGCCTTTTTTTGCTGAATTTATATGTTGCATGGAACCAGTCCAATTTAATCTAGTATATACTATATTGGATTTTCCGCAAAATATCAACCATTATTTAAAATTTTTGTAACAAATACAATCCGCTAATTTTTCTTAAATGTGTACATCGGATTGCTGTTATTTTCATCGTAGCTGTCCAGATAAAGTGTTCCGGAAAGACCCGTAAGTTCCGGTAAAATATCACTCAGTTCAGAGACTTTTCCATTGAGATTATCGTCATTTCCAAGCTCTACGATGATATCACCAATCGTCAGCTCTGCTTCTAAAAAGCTGTTGTAATTAATCTTGTCCACCTTGACACCGTTGACAGAAAGAACCTGAGTCAGATTCAAAATCTGGTCGAAGATCGACTGATTTGCCACCGGAAGCGGCTGGTGGAGGACAATATGTCCGAATTCCATGCCTGTGATCCACGGAATGCCCGGAAGCTGTTCCACAGAACTTTCCACAATGATACCGTCTTTATCAAAATACATGTAGCTGCTCATATAAGAAACATAGCCAACCACACTCTTCTCAAAAACAACGATCCTCACTTTTGTAGGGCTCTGGAATTCTACTTTATATTCTTCAATGAACGGAATGGATTTCGGTTCCTGAAAATTATTTTCATAATAGCAGTATGCAGAATTTTTGGACCACTTTTCATCAAAGATCAGATCAATGATCTGCTCTTCTGTGTAGTGCTTGTTTCCGGTCACTTCAATCTCTTTGATCTGAACCGCACATAACAGAATACCGATGAGAAGTACGACAGCAAGGATCACACCAAGCACGATGGCCACGGTCTTTCCTTTTCCGCGTCTTCTTCTGTACCCGCTGAAACCGGAGTACCCTCTTCCTCTTCTTCTTCTCATTTTATGTTACCTCTAACTAAGATTCCAGTGTAATTCCGTTTGATACGCTGAGTACGATTCCCATCTCCAGCATCAGGAACAGGATGGACGTACCTCCGTAACTGATAAACGGTAATGTAATACCGGTGTTCGGGATCACGTTGGTTACTACCGCGATGTTCAGGATAACCTGGATCGCGATATGAGCCAGCACTCCGATTACCAGGAAGGAGCCGAAGATGTCCGGCGCGCTGTTGGCAATACGCATGAAACGGTAGATCATAAACATAAACAGGAAAATAACCATCACGGCACCAAACAGACCAAGCTCTTCGCAAATGATCGCAAAGATCATATCATTCTGCGGCTCCGGAAGGAAACTCAGCTTCTGAATACTCTGGCCCAGGCCCTTTCCAAGAAGTCCGCCGGAACCGATGGCATACAGTCCCTGAAGCACCTGATATCCGCCGTCTGTCGGGTACGCCTCCGGGTTTTTCCACACCAGAATTCGTCTAAGCTGATATTCCTGAAGAATACCTGCCTCTTCTAACGCAATCGCTACCGTGGGCGCAAACAAAATGACGGCTGCTACTGAAACAATAAACAAAACAAACGGCCACTTTCTCTTATTGGCAACGAACATCATCACGATCGCAATGCCACAGATAATGATACCAGAGCTCAGGTTGTTCATCATAACCATCAGCGCTAACGGAAGAAACAGCGCTGATACAAAACCCCAGGACTTCCACTCGTTGATCTTCTTTCCCATATTTGCAATGATCACTGCCAGCACCAGGATCAAAGTGATCTTAACGATCTCTGCCGGCTGAATGGTAAGAGAACCATAGCCCAGCCATCTTTTTTTACCGTTACGCGCAATTCCGAGAGGAGTAAAGTTTACCAGGATCATGCTGACATAAGAAACTAAAACCGCCAATGGTGCGAATTTCGCAAACCAGTGGTAATCCAGCTTGGAAATGAACAGCATTCCCGCAAAACCGCCCAACGCGATATACATCTGTCTGGTCATGTAATAAGACGGTGCTTTTCCGTCAATCTGCGCATTGTACGAACTGGAACTGTAGATCATGATCAGACCGAACACGGTCAGGAAGATGATCGTGAACAGCAGACTATAGTCATAATATCTGCGCAGTTTTTTCTTTTTCTTTTTTACGGGCTGCGCCTGTTGCATGTCGCCTTCCTCCTGTTCTGCCAAATCAGCATTTTACATTACAGAGCGTTTACGAAATCTTTGAACATTCTTCCGCGCTCTTCAAAATTCTTAAACTGTCCCCAGCTTGCACAAGCCGGAGAAAGGAGAACGAAATCTCCGCTGTTTGCGTAGGATGCACAAACCTGAACGGCCTCTTTCAGATCCTCCGCATACATAATATCATTCATACCGTGCTTTCTTGCACACTCAGCGATCTTATCTCTTGTCTGACCGATCAGCACCAGGTAACGCACCTTTCCGTCAAAGCTCTCAATCCACTCATCGTACTCAGAGTGTTTGTCGTAACCACCTGCGATCAGAAGGGTTGGACCCGGCATCGCTTTGATCGCCTGGATCGCTGCATCCGGATTGGTTCCCTTGGAATCATTGTAATATTTTACACCGAAACGCTCTCTTACGAACTCGATTCTGTGTTCTACTGCTTTGAACTCTTTACAAGCCTTTGCGATCACATCCATCGGAACACCAAGGCTCAGTGTAATACCAACTGCTGTCATCACATTTTCATGATTGTGACCGCCGATGATATTTAACTCATTTACATTCAGAACATCTTCGTTCTTTCCGTCATGTCTGTAGATGATCATATCGCCATCCATGAAAATTCCGCTCTCTAACTGCTCTTTGCGGCTGAAATACAGAACCTTGCAGGATAATGTCTTGCCAAATTCTCTGAGGACCGGATCATCATAGTTGAGGACACAAGTGTCTTCCTCTGTCTGATTTCTCGCGATACCCTCTTTTACCTGAATATAGCACTCCATGGTTTTGTGACGGTCCAGATGATCCGGAGTGATATTAGTGATCGCAGATACATTCGGACGGAAATCCATGATAGTCTCAAGCATGAAGCTGGAGATCTCTGCAACCGTTACGGAATCATCCGTTGTCTCAAGTGCATGTAACGCATACGGGTCGCCAATATTGCCAACCACAAATACACTTTCGCAGAAGTGCTTCATGATCTCTCCTGTCAGTGCTGTTGTTGTTGTCTTGCCGTTTGTACCTGTGATCGCTGCGATCTTACCCTTTGTGCAGTGGTAAGCGAGCTCGATCTCACTCCAGATCGGAACCTTCGCCTCATCGATCACTGCCACGAACGGAGCCTCGAGGGAAATACCCGGGCTGATGACAGCAAGCTCTACGCCTGTCAGATCTAATTTCTTTAATTCGCCGAGGATTACTGTCACTTTTGCACCTTCGTCAAATTTCGCCTTTAAATCCTCTACGGATAATTTTTCATTACCGTCATATAATACAACTTCGCCGCCCTGTGCGAGAAGAAGCTTCGCTGCTGCGATACCGCTGATGCCTGTTCCGGCTACTAATACTTTCTGTGACATAGTTCTTCCTCCTATAATCCTAAGTATGCAATCAGACAAAGGATTGCTGTAATGATTGAAAATACTGCAACGACTCTTGTCTCGGACCATCCGCAAAGCTCAAAGTGGTGGTGGATCGGAGCCATTTTGAAAATACGTTTTCCGCCTGTTTTCTTAAAGTAAGTTACCTGAATGATAACGGAAAGGACTTCCACCATGTAGATCATACCAACGATGGCGATAAACAGAGGCATCTGCATCATAAATGCGCTGGATGCCACGAAGCCGCCCAGTGCCAGGGAACCTGTATCGCCCATGAACACTTTCGCCGGATATACGTTGAATAACAGGAATCCAAGCAGACTTCCCACAACAGCGCCTGTGATCGGGCTGATACCTGCATTTTCCCCGATGGCAACCACAGTGAAGAATGTGGCAACCAGGATCGTCACGCTTGTGCAGAGTCCGTCCAGACCGTCTGTGAAGTTCACACCGTTGTCAGTTCCTAATACGATAAAGAACAGAGCCGGGATAAACAGCCAGCCGAGTTCCAGATAAAAGCCGTTTTCCATACCGCCTGTGAACGGGATCAGCATTCCGGTTCCCACTTCCTTAGAAGTCATCAGGTAATAAGCGAAGATACCTGTGATCACAAACTGGAACAGAAGTTTCTGCTTCGGACTGAGACCGTCCGAATTTTTCTTAACGATCTTGATATAGTCATCTAAAAATCCGACCATACCAAATCCCACGGTCATAAACAGGATCGGAATGATCTTCGGATAATCTTTCATGTAAAATAATGAAGTGATGATCACACTGAGCACGAACACTACGCCGCCCATGGTCGGAGTGCCCTGTTTTTTCAAATGTGCCTGCGGACCGTCATCTCTGACCTGCTGTCCAAATTTTAACTTGTGAAGGAACGGAATTACCACCGGGCAAAGAGCCGCGCTGATTGCAAAGGCGATGATCACCGCCAGGATTGTTTCATTTACCATACTGCACCTCTATCTCTTATGTAAATTTCCCCTATTTTAATTTTCTTATCTAGTATACGTCCTTTTTTCCAATTAATCAATTAGAATATTTGCTTCAATCCCCAAATATGGAAGGATCATTTCAAAAATATCTCCGATCACCGGAGCTGCGATCGTACCTCCATAATAAATTCCCACCGGTTCATCGATGGTAATCAAGGCGATCACCTGCGGATCTTCCGCCGGTGCAAATCCAAGGAACGAAGAAATATATTTTTTCAGACTGCGCGGAAGTTTTTCTGAGGTGGCTGTTTTTCCTCCGACCGAATAGCCTTCCACCTGCGCTTTATTTCCGCTGCCTTCTGCGACCACCTGACCGAGCACATAGCGCATGGTCTCGCTGGTCTGTTCCGACACCACACCTTCCCGGACCGGATACGTAAATTCCCGCACCCTGGTTCCGTCTTTGCTTTCTGCCTTCACAGCAAAATGAGGTGTGATCCGGTTTCCTCCATTTATAATAGAAGAAGCCGTTGTTAGAAGCTGCATGGGAGTGATCTGGAATGACTGACCGAAGGACACGGTCGCCAGTTCCACCAGCCCCATATTTTCTTTTTTATGCATAATGGTCGCCGCCTCGCCCGGAAGATCGATCCCGGTCTTGCCCAGCAGACCAAACTGTTCAAAATAATGATAAAATGATTCCACGCCCAACCGCTGTCCCACATCGATGAACACCGGGTTGCAGGAATTCATAGCTCCCTGCAGGAATGTTTCCCCGCCGTGACCGCCGACCTTGTGGCAGCGGATCTTCCGGTCTTCCACGATCCGGAATCCGGGACAGGAAAAAGAATCTGTCAACGATACCACACCGGCCTCTAAACCGGCCGCAGCTGTAATAATCTTAAAAGTAGAACCAGGTTCGTAGGTATCGTTAATGCAGCGATTTCTCCACATTTGATTCAGAAGATCCTGTTTTTCCTCCGCCGAACCATAAACCGCATCGGTTCCAAGCTGAAACGGATCGTTCAGATTAAACTCCGGAGCATTGACCATGGCATAAATCTCACCGTTCTGCGGATTCATGATTACGATGGAAACCGCTTTGGCTCCCTTCTTCTCCATGACCTGATAGGCTGCCTGTTCCGCATATTTCTGAATATTTACATCCAGGCTGACCGTCAGAGTATTTCCCGCAATGGGCTCCACCCGGTCTTCCGCAGCATATTCCAGCTCCACGCCTTTTGCATCTGCCAGAGTCAGGATCACTCCGTCCCGCCCTTTCAGATAAGACTCGTATTTGACCTCCAGCCCGATGATTCCCTGGTTATCCGCACCGGTAAACCCCAGCACTTTTGAAGCCAGACTCTGGTAGGGATAATACCGTTTGTAATCCTCATCGACTTTCACTCCCGCAAGATTGTATTTGCGGATCCGGTCTCCGTCTGCCTTATCCACGTTGGTCTTAATGATCTCTCTGGAAGAACGTTTTTCCACTTTCTTCCGGACCTCACTTTCCGAGAGTGCCAGCTCTTTGCAGAGCACTTCGATAACCTGTTCCCGATCTTCGACCTGATTGTAAATGACAGAAACCGTACAGACCGTACGGTTTGTTGCAATGACCGTTCCATTTCGGTCTACGATCTCTCCACGGGCAGCCTTAATGGTCCTCTCCCGCTCATGCAGTTCATCTGCCCGCTCACTGTAATATTCTGACCGAAAGATCATCAGGTACCCCAACTGTCCGATCAGTCCCAGGATCAAAAGAGCTGAGCCAATGGTAACCATAAGAATTTTCCGCCGATGGTGCGTCAAAAAGGAATTCATCCATCCACACCTGCACAAATGTCTTGTTACTCATTATATTTCGTTTCGGTCAAATTATGTCCGTTTGGTCAAGTTCCTACTGCAAACGGAAGAACTTTCCGGCTGTCTCTAACCGGCTGTAAAACTGTTCAAAGAAATCCTGTTCCGCAGAAAATCCTGTCAGATAAAATATTTTCAGCACATACATGCTGATGGCTTTTGCTGTTTTTCCCTCTGCATCCGCTTTCACAAGCTTCTCGAGGTCTTTTAAGAAATAATGCCAGTTGGAAATATACTGGTCATACTGTTTTGCATTCGGTGTATCGATCCATTTTTTCACTTTTACTTTGGAACGATTTCCTTTTTTACATTCATTTACCTGCAGAATATACTGAAAACTGCCATTTTCGTAAAGACGTCCCAACGGGAAGATCCTGCAGATACCCGGGCGGTACGGATGCACACTGCAGCGTCCCTCTTCATTGAGGAATGCACATGCTTCCTGTGCTCCTGCCATCTTTAAATTCGGAAGGATCACACCGTCCACCACATTCAGCTCCAGGTGTTTCTGGAGCAGCGTTTCAAAGCTCATTCCGGTTCCATTTACCAACCGGTATACATCATACGGGTCTAAGACTACGGATTTTCCCATCCCCATGCAACACGCAGAGCAGCCTGCGCAACCTGCGCAGTCTGCTCTTACCATGTCCTCTAAACCATATAATCTTCCATCAGAAATTGCGTTTAAATCAACCTGTCTTTCCATTTGTACCTCTATTCTCCCGGAATTTTTTCTCCAGGTCCCGGGGCCGCGACATCCGTCACACCTTCCGGCATCGGATCGATCGTAATGGTGGTTCCCAGATCCACCTCCGGAAGTCCGAGACCGCCGTCAAATGAAATCACTTCTTCATCCGGCTCTTCTGTCGGTTCGATAAGATTTCCTTCCGCATCTGTCTCCGGCTCTGTCGGTTTCTCTGTGTGGCCTTCCTGAGATTCTTCTGTCGGCTCAAGACCGCCTTCATTCTGATTGGTAATACCCTCTTCCTGATTTGCGAGACTTTCATCTACTTCTTCCGGAATCTCTGTATCCGGGAAAACATTCATATAAGGAAGGATGTCCGCTAAAATCTTCTGGAATACTTCTGTCGCAAATGTACTGTGCGCCTGCTCCTCACCCGGAAGATGCGGGGTATCAATACATACATAAACCAGAACCTGCGGATCGTCTGCTGGTGCAAAACCTGCGAAAGAAACCAAGTAGTTCTTTGCAGAACGCGGAAGTTTCTGCGCGGTACCTGTCTTACCGCCGACTTTATAGCCGGTTACACGGCCGGCTTTACCGGTTCCGTCTTCATGATCTACCGTCTGGAACATTGCTTCCACAATAAATTCACTGGTTGCCTGAGAAACCGTCTCACGAACCAGATTCGGCTCCACTTTCTTCACGACAGCACCCTGCTCATTGAGGATCTGCTTCACCACGTGTGGCTCATAATAAGAACCGCCGTTAATAATAGAAGAAAGAGCTGCTGCCATCTGCACCATCGTACAGTTATAGTTCTGTCCGAATGAATAACATGCAAGGTCGGTAGAACCCATATTATCTGCAGTACGGATCAGTCCGGACGTATCTGCCTCACCCGGAAGATCAATACCGGTCTTCTGACCAAAACCAAAAATTCCCTGATATTTTGCAAACTTCTGGATACCCAGACGTGCGGAAATCTGCATCATAACGTCGTTGCAGGATTTCATCAGCGACTGTGTCAGGTTGATCGTACCGTGGCCAAGTCGGCTGACACAGCGGATATTATAACCGCCCACATGCTGTCCGCCGTCGCAGACATACGTCTCGTTCTGGTATACTACGCCCTCTTCCAGACACGCAGCAACCGTCAACGGTTTCGCTGGGGAACCAGGCTCATAACTATCGCTGACTGCGAAGTTTCGCCACATTTTATTCCATGCTTCGGTCTTCTCTGATTCCGTCATCGCCGCAATCTCGGTTTCCGAATACATAGAGGATAAATTTCTCGGGTCATTCAGATCATATCTTCGGTTGGATGCCATGGCAAGGACCTCACCATTATTCGGGTCCATGACCAGAACAGCGGCTGTCTCACTGCCGATTCCGTTCATCCACTCGTCAATATACTTCTCCACGGTCTTTTGGATGTTGGTATCGATCGTAGAAACGATGGTATGTCCGTTTTCCGCCGATTTGATGACCTTCTCCATGTTGGATTCACTGTCCAGATAACCGTACTCACGTCCGTTTGTGCCAATCAGCTCACTGTTGTAATACTGCTCAATACCGCCGCTTCCCTGCTTGCCGTTGTCAAATGAAAATCCGATCACATTGCAGGCCAGTGATCCGTACGGATAAAATCTGCGGTATTCATCTTCAAACCAGACGCCCTTTACACGGGAAGACTTACGTTCGTCCGTGAATTTCTTATTCATTTCTTCTGCTTTTGCCTCAAATGCTTCCTTTTCATCGACAGAAAGCTGGCGCGCAAATTTCACATAATAGGACTCGCTGTTCTTGCTGATCGTATCAAGAACGGTCTGTCTGTCATAACCAAACACCTCACAGAGTGCCTGCACCGTCGGTTCCAGATACTTCTCCGGAGCCTTATTGATCTGGTTCGGGTCCAGGATCAGGTTGTAAACCTTCTCACTGGTCGCCAGGTACGTACCGTTTCGATCCACAATATCACCTCTGCGGTACGGGATCGTACGGCTGTCAAAGGACGAATGCTGGTTTAAAACAATCTGTGTATATTCTTCATTTTTATCTTCGATCAAATTATAGAGAACTGCCACAAGACCAATTAAAGCCAGCGTAATTACGAGGACCGTAACCGCCAGCTTCTCTTGCATATACCGTGTCAGTACTTTTCTTTTGTTTCTGTTACCGTTCTGGGATGTCTTCATACTGTCTCACATACTCGCTTTCCGTCTTATTGTACAAACGAACCTGATTCTTATTGGCATAAACCATGCCAAGTTCCTCTGTTGCTACTTTATAAACATAGTCAAGATCGACGGAAGTATTGATTCTGGTCTCAAGTGCGTCGTTGTCGGCTTTTAATGTCTCAATACGTTCTTCGAGATATTCGATGTGGTCCAGTCTTGCCGTGATGGCGGACTGAAGCTGAAGGTAACTTACGCACAGGTAAAGCGTGCAGATCGCAGCGATCGTAAGCATGATAACAAACGGAAGCTCCATCGGCAGTGCTCTCTCCTGGCCTCTTCGAGGTGTAACAGCATGGCGCTCTTCCTGGAAATACTCGCGTTCCTGTACATTTAACTGTCTCGCAGTATTACCAGCTACATATGCTGCCTGTCTTCTCTTGATGTCTTTTCCTGTAGCCATACTATCACTTCCTTTCTCACATATTTCTCTTGGTAACTTTATCTGCGCTCAAACACGCGGAGCTTGGAGCTCTTGGAGCGCTTATTCTCTTCGATCTCCTCGTCTGCCGGGATGATCGGTTTTCTCGTGTTCACTTTGCCCTTGCTCTTTTTGCCGCATACACAAACCGGTAAGTTCGGCGGACATACGCAAGGATTTTCATTGTCGCGGAAACGTAACTTTACGATACGGTCTTCCAGAGAATGGAAGGTAATGATCGAAAGTCTTCCGTCCGGATTTAACAGGTCGATCATCGTATCAATGGACTCTGTCAAAACTTCCAGTTCCTTGTTGAGCTCGATTCGAATGGCCTGGAATGTTCTCTTAGCCGGATGGCCGCCTTCCATTCGCATCTTCGCCGGGATCGCTGCCTTGATGATCTCCACCAGCTGGTCTGTCGTCTCGATCCTGCCGTTCTCTCTTGCTCTCACAATATGTTTTGCGATATTCTTCGCAAATTTGTCCTCACCGTAATCGCGGATTACACGGAAAAGTTCCATCTCCGTGTAGTCATTGACGATATCCGCTGCGGTCTTTTCGTTTCTCTGGTCCATTCGCATGTCCAGAGGGGCATTTTCACGATAGGTGAATCCTCGCTCTGCCGTGTCCAATTGGTAAGAAGAAACACCTAAATCGAGATAAATACCATCTACTTTTTGAATCCCTAATCCTGTGAGCACCTCCCGGATATTGCGGTAGTTGCTCCGAACAATGGTAACTTTCTCTTTAAATGGTTCCAGACGTTCCGTTGCTGCTTTGATCGCGTCCGCATCCTGATCGATACCGATCAGACGACCGTTTTCACCAAGTCTGCTTGCGACTTCGAATGCATGTCCGCCGCCGCCAAGGGTTCCATCGACGTAAATTCCGTCCGGTTTGATATTTAAGCTGTCTACTGTCTCATAAAGGAGAACTGACTTGTGTTCAAAAATCATATGCCAAGACCTTCCATATTTTCTGCAATTTCTTCCATGTCATCATATACGTTCTTTTCAGCCCATAACGCCTTGTTCCAGATCTCGATACGGCTTCCGACGCCAACTAAAACGACGTCTTTTTCCAGTTTCGCAAAATCTCTTAAAACGGCCGGGATCAAAATTCTTCCCTGCTTGTCCACCTCACAGGCGCTGGCACCAGCCAGGAAGAATCTGGTAAATTTTCTGGCATTGGCATTGGTAAGAGGAAGTGCGTGAAGTTTCTCTTCGAAGGATTTCCACTCGGAATTTTCGTACACGAAAAGACACCCGTCCAATCCCTTGGTTACAACGAACTCTTCGCCCAGCTGCTCACGGAACTTGGACGGAACAATCAAACGACCTTTTGTATCGATTGTATGACTGTACTCACCAATGAACATCCTTTTCTCCTGTACTCCGTGTGCTCCATGGAGAACCACTTTCTCTCCATTTCGCTCCACTTTAACCCACTTTTCACCACTTCTGTTATAATCTTAGTACATTTGCACCAAAATGGCAAGAATTTTTTAAGAAAAAAGTAACAAAAAAAAGCCGCAAATCTGCGACTTTTTTTCATGTCTATATCTATTGTTTCTCTTAGTATCCGGCCACAATATATAGTTCTATCAAGTGATCCAGTTCCACGCTGTATCGATATATAGTATCATAATCTTTTTTTGCATCGATGCTGTCATTTAATTTCATTCTGGCCGCCTCAATTTTTTCGATTAATCTCTGTTTATCCAGCGCTTTTTCCATCTATGAGTTCCCCTCTCTTCCCTTTGCTTCCCGTCTGTGGCGATAAAAAAGGATTGCCAGAGAAACCACCACAAGGCCGATGGACAATAACTGGGACACTGCAAGTCCGGTTCCCGGAACAAGGAGAGAATCGGTTCTCAGCCCCTCGATCCAGGCACGCCCGATGCCATATCCCGTAAAATAAATGAGAAGCATCTCACCATCAAATTTCTTTCTCTTGCGATACCAGAGCATAAAAAGAAGTACGCCCACATTCCACAACGACTCGTAAAGGAAGGTAGGGTGCACCTGTATGTACTCCACTCCGTTCTCCACGATCAGATTGTCGATCAGTTCCTGTGAGATCATGTTGGCATTGACAATGCTTCGTTTGATCCTCATGGCAAACAGTCCGTCCGTATATCCGCCGAATGCTTCACAGTTGAAAAAGTTTCCCCATCTGCCGATGATCTGACCGGTCACGAGACCAAGAACCGCAGAATCCGCCATAGAGAAAAAGGACATCCCCTTTTTCTTTGCGAACACATATAATGTGATCACGGCTGCAATGATTCCTCCGTAGATCGCCAGACCGCCTTTTCTTAAATTGATGATCTCTGTCAAATGGTCTTTATAATATCCCCACTGGAATATCACGTAATAAATTCTGGCTCCTAAAATTGCAAACAATATGCCATAAATTGCAAAATCCAGGTATAGCTCCGGATCCTGTCCCCTGCGCTTTGCATCAGACTGCGCCATCAAAATACCGCATACCATACCAATCGCAATGATCAGACCGTAAAATGCAACGGAAAAACTTCCTATCTGAAAGCTTTTTACCATATGGTCAATCGTAATACCCAGATTTACAAAACTCAAATCTGCTCCTGCTGTCATGTACACGCTCCTTTACTGATTTGTGAATCCTATTTTATAACGAAATACTACAAAATGCAAACAAATTCGCATGACATCCCTCGCCTATTTTCGACAAATTTCCTTTTGGATTGCGGTTGACTTTCTATTTGGCTCCTTTTATACTTATAATAAGGTATTTTGTTTTCTGTACGTGATTATTATGACCGAAAACAAGGCGATTATGTTTCTAAAATATGGAGGGTTTCTAATGGGAATTGATAGCATTTTAAGTAAAATTGAAAGCTGGAACGACGAAATGGTAGCCTGCCGCCGCGACCTGCACAAACACGCAGAGCCGGGTTGGAGAGAGTACCGCACAACAGCAAAGATCATCAAAGTATTAAAAGAGAATGGTATTCCGTTTAAATATGGCCACGAGATCATCAACCCGAACTTCCTCTGGTCTTATCCGACACAGGATGTTTTAGAGGCACATCAGAAACGTGCCATCGAGCAGGGTGCAGATCCGGAGATCATCGCTGAGATGAAGGGCTTCACAGGTGCCTGCGCGATCATCGAGACAGGTAAACCGGGTAAAACAATCGCGATCCGTTTCGATATCGACTGCAACGATGTAAATGAGACAAACGATCCGGAGCACGTTCCGTTTAAAGAAGGCTTCGCTTCCATCAACGCAAACTGCATGCACGCCTGCGGTCATGACGGTCATGCTACTATGGGCCTTTACACAACACTGGCTCTCAACGAGATCAAAGACGAACTCTGCGGTACCATCAAGATGATCTTCCAGCCGGCAGAGGAAGGTGTAAAAGGTGCACAGTCCATCGCAGAAGGCGGTATCCTGGATGACGTAGATATGTTCTTCTCCAGCCACCTTGGCATGGGTTACAAGACAGGTGAATTGATCGGTCTTACCAAAGATTTCCTGTCCACAACAAAAATTGACGCTACTTTCCACGGTGTTGCATCCCACGCAGGTATGACTCCGCAGGAAGGCAGAAGTGCGATCCTCGCAGCTTCCGCAGCCTGCCTCGCTATGCATACAGCTTGTCAGGATTCCCGTGGTGCTTCCCGTATCAACGTTGGTACGATCCACGGCGGTACAGGCAGAAACGTAGTTCCGGATAAGGCAGTGATCCAGGTTGAGACTCGCGGTAAGACAGCTGACATCGAACGCGGTGTTTACAACCGTGCTATGAGCAGCATCGAAGGTGCAGCACAGATGTTTGGATGTACTGTTGAGACAGCGATCATGGGTTCCGCATCCAGCGCAGACAGTGACTGGGCACTTGAGCCGTACATCAACAAAGCACAGGCTCGTCTCCCGGAGATCACAAGATACCAGCCGGAAGACGGTTTCACAGGTTCCGAAGATGCTACATACTTAATGGCGAAAGTTCAGGAGCACGGCGGTCTTGCAACTTACATGGGCGTTGGCGCTGATATCGCAGCTCCGCACCACAACGGTAAGTTCAACTTCGACGAGAGCGCTCTTGTGACAAATGTAAAATTACATACAGCGATCGTTTGGGAGATCTGCAACGAGTAAAGTGAACATTTCCCATAACTATTTACCGCCCGCCGAATCATATCCGGCGGGCGTTTTTATGGGTAACCATTCTACTTGCCCAGCAGCTTTACAAGTCTTTCTGCCGCTTCTTTTGTATCCTCCGGGGATCCGAATGTAGAGAATCGGAAATATCCTTCCCCGCAGGTGCCAAAGCCTTCACCCGGAGTTCCTACCACCTGAATCTCATGAAGCAGGTAATCAAAAAATTCCCAGCTTCCCATTCCATTCGGGCATTTCATCCAGATATATGGAGCATTCTTTCCACCACAATACCAGATTCCAAGTTTATCAAGAGCTTCCATCAGTACCCTTGCATTGTTTTTGTAAATCCGAATATTATCATGAATCTGTTTCTGTCCTTCTTCTGTAAA
>SVDR01000036.1 GCA_015057755.1 Lachnoclostridium sp. | reverse complement strand
AAGGATTGCTTTGATAACATGAACGATATAAACTTTAGAAGAAATAGCACCGAACGGGCAGCTTCTTACGCAAGCGCCACACTGGATGCACTTGGACTCGTCGATCTCACAAACGCCTGTCTCTTTGTTCATAACGATAGCGTCAGCCGGGCATGCACGACGGCACGGACGAACGAGTTCTGCGATAGCGTTGTACGGACAAGCCTGAGCACACTGACCACACTCTTTACAGATGGACGGATCGATGTGTGCGCGGTCACGACCCATTGTGATAGCACCGAACTTACAAGCGTTCTGACATGCTTTACCCATACACTTCTGGCAGTTGTCTGTTACTACGAAACGAGTGATCGGACACTCCTCACAAGCAGCTGTGATAACCTGAATCTGGTTATTGCTCTCGTGACCTGTCGGGCACTTACCCTCAGCAAGACGGATTCTCTGACGAACGATCTCTCTCTCTTTGTATACGCAGCAACGGAAGCTAGCTTTCGGACCCGGGCTTAATTTGTAAGCGATCGCGTCTCTCTTCTCAACGTTGTCAAGCTCGCCATCAAAAGCAAGTTTAGCAACTTCGCGTAATACTTCGTACTTAATTCTAAGCAGCGCAGCATCATTTGTTTTCATAAGATTTACCCTCCTGAAATCATTTCCTTACATATATTACCAGACTTTTCGTCTAGTAAAAATACCCATTAACTCAACTATAATTATCGCACATTCGCGCAATATCTGCAACAACCTTTTTGTTTTTGTTTTAACAACTTTTCTCCTCTATCCTTTATTTTTTAAAGTTAGTTTGAACTAATTTCTTCTTTCAAAAAGCCGACTATGTATTGACATTTGACTCCGACTATAATATATTTAGGCTGTTCGTACTACCCTCGAAGATTCCTTTGATTCTGAGAGAAAAGACGGTGACTATCCGGTCCCCAAAAGCATGAACAAAACATATTCTATAACTCAATTTTAGTTTAGGAGGACTGACAATGATGAAAAAAATGTTATCTGTGATCGTAGCTGCTGCCCTTGGCATGTCCATGCTGACAGGCTGCTCCACAAAACCGGCAGAAACAACTGCTGCCCAGACAACCGCTGCTGCAGAAGCTGCTACAACAGCTGCCGAAACAACTGCCGCTCCGGAAACGACCGCTGCTGAGACAACTGCTGCTGAGACATCCGAAGATGTTGTGATCCGCGTGGGCGGTTTAAAAGGACCGACAACCATGGGTCTCGTGAAACTTATTGACGAGGACGCCAACGGTACTTCTGCAAATGATTATGAATTTACTATGGTAACAGCTGCCGATGAGCTGACTGCTCTCGTTGCAGGCGGAAAGGTTGACATCGCACTCCTTCCGGCCAACGTTGCAAGTGTTCTTTACAATAAGACCAATGGCAATGTCGCTGTTATCGATATCAATACACTCGGTGTTCTTTACCTGGTATCCGGAGATACTTCCATCAACTCTGTTGATCAGTTAAAGGGCAAAACCGTATATCTTCCGGGCAAAGGAACCACACCGGACTACTCCCTGCGTTACGTTCTCTCTGCTGCAGGTCTTTCCGAGGAAGATGTTACATTAGAGTTTAAATCTGAGGCAACAGAGGTTGCTTCTGTTCTCGCGGAAAACCCGGATGCGATCGGACTCCTTCCGCAGCCGTTCGTAACTGCTGCTATGGCGCAGAACGACAAACTGGCTATGGTTATGGATCTTGCCGCACTTTGGGACAGCTTCCAGCCGGAAGAAGGCGGAAGCCGCCTTGTGACAGGTGTCACAATCGCAAACAAAGCATTTCTGGAAGAAAATAGCGAGCTGGTTGACACATTCCTTGCCGAGCACGAAGCTTCTATCGCATTTACTGAGACAGACCTTGACGCTGCTGCTGAGCTGATCGCCGCACAGGGCATTGTTGCAAAAGCTCCGATCGCGAAAAAGGCTCTTCCGTACTGTAATGTAGAATTCGTTTCCGGTCAGGAAATGAAAGACGCTCTGAGCGGATACCTGAATGTACTTTTCGAGCAGAACCCGGCTTCCGTCGGCGGAACTCTCCCGGATGACGCATTCTACTATCTTCCATAATAAATGTTTTTCGATTATAATAAGGGCAGACGGAAATTCGTTTCCGCCTGCCCTGTTTTTATCACGACAAAGGAGCAAATGAATGAACAAACTCCCGACCTGGTTTAAAAAAATATGTATCATCGTCTTTTGGCTGCTGCTCTGGCAGATTGGCGCATCCATCATTGACAATCACATTTTGCTCGTAAGTCCGGTTGATACGCTGAATGCACTTTCCGTGCTCATCGTATCCTCTGACTTCTGGGGTTCTGTCTGGTTCTCCTTTGCCCGCATCAGCCTTGGATTTCTGATCGCCTTTTTTGCCGGACTTCTGACGGGAACGCTCGCATACTGGAAACCGATCGTAGATGAATTTCTGGCTCCGCCCATTCATTTTATGAAATCCATTCCGGTAGCTTCCTTCGTCATTCTGGCGCTCATCTGGACCGGATCCGAAAATCTGTCCGTGTTTATTTCCTTCATCGTCGTTTATCCGATGATCCACGTAAACACTCTGGCTGGTCTTCAGAGCACTGATCCGAAATTATTGGAAATGGCACGGGTTTTCCGCGTTCCGATCTGGAGACAGGCGATGTCGATCTACCGGATCGCGCTGTATCCGTATCTGGCAAGCGCAATGAAAACGGCTCTCGGTATGGGCTTCAAATCCGGTATTGCAGCCGAAGTGATCGGTGTCCCGGAAGGCTCCATTGGTGAAGGCCTCTACATGTCCAAAATATATTTAAGCACAGCCGAACTCTTCGCCTGGACTCTGGTGATCATCTGTGTCAGCGTGCTGTTTGAACATGCCTTTTTATTTCTGCTGCGTCTGGCAGCCGGGAAAGGAGTGGTAACCTGTGATGAAACTGGAAAATAATGAAATCCGGATCGATCATCTCTGTAAATCCTACAATGACGAACCGGTTCTTAAAAACCTCTCGCTGACGTTAGAGGCTGGAAAAAACTATTGTCTCATGGCTCCGTCCGGAACCGGAAAAACAACACTTTTCCGAATCCTTCTCGGTTTGGAATCTGCAGATTCCGGGCAGATACACGGACTCGATGCGTTACGTACCGTGGCAGTTTTCCAGGAAGACCGTTTGCTTGAAGGATTTACGGCGCTTGAAAACCTTCGCTTGGTAACCGGCAAACAGTATACAAACGCAGAGCTTCTGCACACACTTCTCCTCCTGCTTCCGGAAGAAGCATTATCCAAGCCCATCTGTGAATTCTCCGGAGGAATGAAGCGAAGGACAGCCATTCTCCGTGCGATTCTCGCTCCATCCGATTTTATTATCATGGATGAGCCGTTTACCGGATTGGACAATGAAACAAAACAGAAAGCCATCGAACTGATTTTAGAATATACCAAAGACAAGCTTCTGCTGTTTTCTACCCATCACGAAGAAGATGCAAAGCTCCTTTCCGCTGAAATGATCCACTTAAATTAGCAACAAAAAAACGTCGGACTTGAGATTAGTCAAATTCCGACGTTTTTTATATTTCAGATTAAAGAATTCCCAGATGCTCCAGCAGAATCTTGGTTCCCATAAGAACAAGGATCACACCGCCTGCAAACTCGGCTTTTGATTTGTACTTGGAGCCAAATACATTACCCACCTTCACACCGATGGAAGAAAGTGTAAATGTGATCACACCAATGAAAAATACTGCCCAGAAGATATTTACACGTAAGAATGCGAAGGTAACACCAACCGCAAGTGCATCAATGCTTGTTGCAACCGCGAGCGGGATCATTGCCTTTACGCCAAAAGAGCTGTCCAATGTTTCGCAGTCTGTATCTCTGGATTCCTTGATCATGTTGAGGCCGATCAATCCTAACAGCACGAATGCAACCCAGTGGTCAATGCTCACGATCGCTTCCTCGAACTGAGTTCCCAAAAGATAGCCAATGAACGGCATCAATCCCTGAAAACCGCCAAAATACACACCACATGTCAGCGCATGACTAAGTTTCATCTTCTGCACGGAAAGTCCCTTACATACAGATACTGCAAATGCGTCCATGGAAAGTCCCACAGCAATGACAAAAAGTTCTGCTAAACCCATCTTAATTCTCCTCCTAATTTGTACAAAAAAAGACCCACCTGTCCTATGGACAGATAAGTCTCATCATTTCAAGCGAAGCCAGGATCAACTCCAGTATGTTGACAACGCTGCACAAAATCATTTGTGCCGATTACTCCCTTATGCTGGTATCAAGTGCGGATGAAGGGACTTGAACCCCCACGGTTACCCGCCAGCTCCTAAGGCTGGTGCGTCTGCCAATTCCGCCACATCCGCACAACTTCCATGTCTGAATCAGACACATTCGAAGTCACAACTCAAAGAATATCTTATTTGAATCCATTTGTCAATACTAAGATTTCACTAAAAAAATTCATTTTCTCTTCTTACTGACAGCTTCTCTGTAAAGTTCTTGGCAAAGGTCTGATATGCCTCTGTTTCTATATTTTTTGCGCCAACCGGGCAATTACGGATACAACGGAAACAAGCGATACAGATTTCCGGATTCACTTTAAAATCATCTCCGATCGCGCCAACCGGACATCCCTCTTTGCACAGACCACAGCCCACGCAAGACTCAGAAGTCAAAGGTTTATGGGAGCCGCCCGGGATTCCGTCTTTGTATGGACGATTGCCAGGAATGACCGAAACCTCCTCTGACGCAGAACGCGCTGCCGCACGCTTTGCAAAGTCTGCACTCGCCTGCAGATCCTTCGCATCCGGTCTCTCCACCTGAATCTCACCATATGTATGACGACCGATCAATGCGGCCGCACCTTTTACAATAAAACCATTCGCCTTTGCAATATCTTCCATCTCCACCAGTGCATCATCGTAGTGGCGGTTGCCATACGTTGCCACAAGGATACATGGTGTCTGGTTTCCCTTGAGACCGCTCAATCTCGGCGCCGCTGCCATCGGAATCCGTCCGGCGTAAACAGGCATGCCAAAGATCACAAAATCATCCTTTTCAAACTGGCGTTTCACTGTCCCATTCTCCGGAATTGTCAGGTCCAGAACATGGTACTTCTCATCCAGTGCAGCAGCCATTGCTTCTGTACTTTTCTTTGTGTTTCCTGTTGGTGAAAAATAAACCGCTGTAACAGCCATTCGAATTCCTCCTTATTAGAAGTACATTTTTCTCTTAGGTGTATTCCAGCTGCCCACAACACGCTTGATGTTGGAGATGGTCACAAACGGATTCGGGTCAATGCTCTCAACATAATCCATTAACTGGCCGTACTCCTTCTTTGTCAGAACCGCGCAAAGCTCATTTTTCTGCTCGCCGCTGTAACCGCCAACTGCTGTATACACTGTAATACCACGCTGTAATTCCTCAATTACATAGCGCTTGATCTCATCATTATTCTTGGAAATAATGCAAACACGGATTTTTCCTGTGAATCCATCGATGAAGTAATCTAAAAGGATTCCGCTGAAGTAAGTCGTCATAAAGCCAATAATTACTGTCTGAATATCATACGCAAAATAAGAGCTTGCAACTGTTACCGCACCTGCAATGATAATCGCTTTGCCAAGTTCCATGTGCAGGTATTTATTCATCATCTTGGCAATAATATCAAGACCGCCGGAAGCCGCGTTGGCATTAAACAGAATCGCCTGACCAAAGCAAATTACGGTAATCATTCCGATCGCATCCAATGCAAGGTTGCCTGTCAGAGACCGCGGATTCGGGAAAAATGTCTCGAATACAAACATGAGCGCCGGAAGAAGCAGCGAGATAAAAATAATCTTCACTCCGAACTTACGGTCAATAAACACAAACGCCAGAATAATGCAAATCACATTCAAAATAAATGTCATGACGGAAAGCTGCACCGGAATAAAATTAGTCAATACGATCGCAAGACCGGTAATACTTCCACACATGATATGGTACGGGTTCATGAAAAAGTGAACACCGAACGCAATAATAAATGTTCCGCCAAAAATCGTTAAAAAATACTTTAACTTCTCGTACATCTTTCTGCTCCACCTTTCCCAATGCCGAATTTCCCCCGGCAAACATGGTAATATTATACAAAAAGGCTTGTCAGATTAGAAATATTTATGTACAATACAGGTATAAGTTTTACAAATAGCTCCCCATGTTTATATTAACTTTTTCAAATAGAAAGGACCGCTGCCATGAACATGAACCAAATTCATTACGCCCTGACCGTGGCGCGTTATAAAAACTTTTCCAAAGCTGCTGAGAGCCTGTTTCTTTCACAGCCAGCTCTCTCCTTGCAGATCAAAAAACTGGAACAGGAGCTGGGATTCTCATTATTTTCCAGAAAAGCTCAGGGTGTTACCATCACAGCCGAAGGAGAAAAATTTTTCCAGGATGCCCAGGAGGTCGAGATCGCATGGAACCAAATGCTCCAAAATGCAGCTGTTTCCCGCGGTGAGAGCCGGAGACATCTTCGCATCGCTGTCAGCACACGAATCTATTCCAATGATCTCTTTGATGATGTCGTTGACTTCTTTGATAATCATCCGGAGATTGAAGCTACCTTTGTCACAGAGGCCGGAGCCGATTCTTTTGCTGCATTGCAGAACGGCGCTGTGGACGTCGCACTGGATCGAATTCCTCCGATCCAGCTCGTTCCAGACTATCATAGATTTTTCTCTTGTGAGCTGGTTTCAGAGCAGCAGTGTTTCCTCGTATCTCCTAACTCAAAAAAATTTACCAACGAGTCTCTTTCCTTCTCCAGCCTTCAGGGTATTTCTTTCGTAACAGGCCTGGAAAACTCCATGGAAGACCGCACATTAAAACAGGTCTGCAAAGAATTCGGGATTAAACTTGGTAAAATCTACCGTTCTGACGGTATTTCCACTGTTATGGATCTGGTCCGCAGCGGAAAAGGCATCACTCTCGGTCCGATTTCGTTTGCCTCTCACTTTGGTGTCCGCGCGATTCCGGTTGAGCCTGTCACCTATGAAAGCCTGAATTTCATTTGTCTGAAAGAACGTGCGACCGCACCGGAGATTACATTGTTGAAGAATCATTTGATAAAGGCTTGCAGCCGGTTGGTGTAGCTTGAAAGAATATATTAGTAATGAAAAAGAACTGCCCACCTCCATTCCGCTAGCGCTTCATGTCGGTCGCGAACATTCGTCCTATAAAGAAAACGGCAGGAAATGTTCCTCATGTGCAAGCACATCGTTCCATTTCCTGCCGTTTTCTTTGCAGTTCTCATTGTTTTTCGCAAAAAAAAGCACGAGACGGGATTCGAACCCGCGGCCCTCGCCTTGGCAAGGCGATGCTCCACCACTGAGCCACTCGTGCATAAATGTTATTTGTTTTGCGAACATCGTTATTATATCTTAATACAATTCTGTTGTCAAGATATTTTTTTATTTATTTTGCAAATTAAAAATGCCCAGAGCCGGAATCGAACCAGCGACACATGGATTTTCAGTCCATTGCTCTACCAACTGAGCTATCTGGGCATTTAAATTGATTAACGAATCATCGCTATTCAATTTTAAAATGGGCGGAGGTGGATTCGAACCACCGAAGCAAGTTGCAGCAGATTTACAGTCTGTCCCCTTTGGCCACTCGGGAATCCACCCATATCATTCTGACAAGTCAAAATGATAGCATAAAAAACTCTAAAAATCAAGTGTTTTTTCTTCGAAAATCATGGAACAATGTGGATCGATCTCCACTGTCATCATACCTTTCTCAACCGGCTGCTGGACACGTCCTACGTTGTAACGGATCTCTGTGGACTTCATGATCCGCCACATATGGTCGCCTTCCACTTCTGCCAGCCATACCGGGATGCGCACACGTTTTGTGTATCCGGTACTGTTGACAAGCACAACACCGCGGTTTTCTTTATCAAAACGTCCGTATGCAATGATTCCTGCTTCTGCAAGAAGCGGCTTAATGCAGCCATTGCGGAACGCCGGATTTTTCTTTCTGATATTTACCAGATAGCGGTGGAACTCGATCAGTTCCTGATTTTCATTTCCCCACGGATATGTGCGGCGGTTATCCGGATCGGTCCATCCGCAAACGCCTGCTTCGTCACCGTAGTAGATCGTCGGAGCACCCGGCCACGTCATCTGCACGATCGCTGCAGAACGGAATGTGCCGAAGTTGAGACCTTCGTCTGCTGCGGCTGCTCCCTTCGAATCAATACGTCCAACCTTGCGGTTGGTTCTCGTCAGGAATCGGGAATGATCATGGTTGGAAAGCTCATTCATCGCACAGAGCAGGGACGGTGTCTGGAATGCGGTCATATTGTCCAGCATAGATGACATGAATGCCTGACTGTTCTGATATAAATGTGCATCGAAACGGTCACTGTGCTTCTCCAGACCGGTCAGGAACCAGGTCAGCGGTTCCATAAACGCATCGTAGTTCATAACTGTATCCCATTCGTCGCCCTGAAGCCACGGGGAAACGTCTCCATAGTGCTCGGCCAGAATCACAGCTTCCGGATTGGCCTCTTTGACTACTTTGCGGAAATCTTTCCAGAACTTATGATTCAGCTCCGGGGAGTGTCCCAGATCAGCCGCCACATCCAGACGCCAGCCGTCAATATTGTATGGCGGAGATACCCACTTTTTACCAATGTCCAAAACATACTGGTACAGTTCCTGGGAACCTTCATAATTTAACTTTGGAAGGGTATTGTAATTCCACCATCCCTCGTAAGACTGGTTGTTCGGCCACGCTTCTGTACCGGTGTCTTTAAAATTAAAGAAATCTTTATACGGGCTGTCCGCAGAAGCATACGCTCCCGGCTTATAACCTCCCTGTTTTTCATAAATCTTTTCGCGATCCAGCCACTTGTTAAAGGAACCACAGTGGTTGAACACACCGTCTAAAATAATTCTCATGCCGCGTTTGTGGATTTCTTCTACAAATTTGGCAAAGAATTCGTCGCTTGCTTTTAAATTTTCCGGGTCTGCAGTTCGTACCGCATATTTTTCCGCATGCTCATTGGTCGTGGCATCCGGAGCCACCAGGCCGTCAACATCTTTTACGATCACGCCGTAATGCGGATCAATGTGAGCATAATCCTGACAGTCATATTTGTGGTTGGACGGTGAAACAAATACCGGGCTCAGATAGAGCACTTCAACTTTCAGGCTCTGAAGGTAGTCCAGCTTGTCGATGATACCCTGAATGTCGCCGCCATAAAAACGGTCTACGTCCAACAGAGAAATTCCGGAATCCCACTTATCCACTTTCGTAACCGGAAATCCGATATAAACATACTCGTCCGAAAGAACATCATTTTTCGGATCGCCATTGTAGAAACGGTCCACAAAAATCTGGTACATCACTGCGCCTTTGGACCATTCCGGCACATGAAAACCCGGAGTGATCCGGAACATCCTGCGCAGAGTTTTATTTTCAGACACACCAAGACGATTGTAATGACATACTTCCTCGCCATGTGTAATTTCAAAATAAAAATAGAGAATCTCTTCGCCTACCGGCATCTTACATTCGTAATAGTCAAATAAACCTTTTGTCTCTACTTTTTCCAGTTCAATTTTCTGATCCTGATCATAGATCACAGCATAAATGTGGTCTACGTCGTCTTTCGCTGTTCGAAACCGCAGTGTAACAATATCCCCCGCATCCGGTTCTGCTGGTATTCTGTATTCTATAGTCTCGTCACAAAACAGAGCCGCCCTGTTCATTCGAAACAGCTCCCCCTCTCTCAATCCATAATTGTATTTATTTGCATCAACAATACCTTTTTATTATACTAGAAAATTCGTTTCTTTGCACCCCTTTTTGCAAAGAAAAACGCCCGATGGGGAATCATCGGACGTTTTTCGGAAAAGGTATTATGTCTCTTATGGGGTATAGCAAAAACTATATAATGTATTGGGGGGGGTTACGATTAGTAATATAGCACAGCTTTTGTGAAAAGTGTGCACAAACTTGCGATTTTTTTAACGATTTTTTTGTGCGTTTTTACTTTAACAATTTCCCCGTTTGTGTGTTTTTCACATATTAACAAAAAAGCAACGTTTGCTTATGTTTCTTTTAAACAAACGCCGCTTTTCTTTATTTTATTAATTAGGTGTATTTTTCTGAGCGAACAATGCCTCAAACTCTTCCTGACCGATCTTTTCTTTTTCAAGAAGCAGGTCACAACACTTATGAAGCACATATTCGTGCTCCATAATGATCGCTTTGGCTTTGTCGTAACATTCATCTACGATACGCTTGATCTCGCTGTCGATCACAGTTGCTACATTTTCGCCGTAGCTTCTTGTGTGAGCCAGATCACGGCCGATGAATACTTCATCCTCATCGCTTCCGTAGTGGATCATACCGGCTTTCTCAGACATACCGTACTGTGTTACCATCGCACGGGCAATGGCAGTAGCATGTTTGATATCCTGGGATGCGCCTGTTGTCACATCTTCGAAGATCAGCTCCTCCGCGATACGGCCGCCGAGGGATACCATGATATCCTGCAGCATTTTTCCCTTCGTATTGAACATCTCGTCCTTTTCCGGAAGAGGCATAGTGTAACCTGCAGCTCCCATTCCGGTCGGGATAATGGAAATCGTGTGAACCGGGCCCACATCCGGAAGGAGGTGGAATAAGATCGCATGGCCTGCCTCGTGGTAAGCCGTGATCTTCTTTTCTTTCTCGGAGATCACTTTGCTCTTCTTCTCAGCACCGATTCCTACCTTAATAAATGCACGCTCGATATCTGCCTGTCTGATGTAACGTCTGTCAGCTTTGGCTGCATAGATGGCAGCTTCATTCAGAAGATTTTCCAGATCTGCACCTGTGAATCCGGCTGTTGTCTGAGCGATCTTTGCAAGATCCACATCATCGCCCAGCGGTTTCGCGGCCGCATGTACTTTCAGAATCTCTTCACGACCCTTGATATCCGGTCTTCCGACACCGATCTTACGGTCGAAACGGCCCGGACGGAGAATCGCAGGATCGAGGATATCAACACGGTTTGTTGCAGCCATAACGATGATTCCTTCATTGACACCGAAACCGTCCATCTCTACGAGAAGCTGGTTCAAGGTCTGTTCTCTCTCATCGTGGCCGCCGCCCATACCTGTACCTCTGCGTCTTGCCACCGCATCGATCTCATCGATAAATACGATACACGGAGCATTTTTCTTCGCGTCTTCAAACAAGTCGCGGACACGGGAAGCTCCGACACCGACGAACATTTCTACGAAATCAGAACCGGAAATGGAGAAGAACGGAACGCCTGCCTCACCGGCAACTGCTTTTGCGAGAAGCGTTTTACCGGTTCCCGGAGGGCCCACCAGGATAACACCCTTCGGAATTCTCGCTCCCACATCCGTATATTTCTTAGGATTTTTCAGGAAATCCACGATCTCTACCAGATCCTCTTTTTCCTCCGCAAGACCTGCAACCTTATTGAAATTAATATCATTGGTCTTAGTCATTCTTGCACGGCTCTTTCCGAAGTTAGCCATCTTTCCACCGCCGCCACCGCCGGATCTTGCATTCATAAACAGGAACATCACAACGATGAGAACCATAGAGAAGCAAAGCGGAAGCAAGGTTGTTACAAGATAATTCTCCTGCGGAACATCGATGAGGAAATATTCGATCTCATGCTCTCTCAGGATCAGTTCGATCTCAGCCACATCAGAAACCGCCATGGTCGCGCCCGTGCCATCGGCTAATGTCACGTAAAGCACACCGGTCGGAGTCTGCTTATTCTGCTCAATCTGAATCTCGCTGATCGTCTTATTTTCTACCGCTACCATAAATTCCTGATAGCTCAGATTTTCGCCGAACAGGTTTCTCTGAATCATCGTACTCATATAGATCAGTACAACGGAAATAATCAGAAGGAGTCCCATTCCGCGAAACTGCTGTTTCTGTTTCAATTGTTTTCCTCCTTCATTGATTATTCTTCTTCAAATTCCACAACACCCACATACGGAAGGTTGCGGTATTTCTGATCATAGTCCAGTCCGTAACCCACCACGAACTTGTCCGGGATCATGAAGCAGCTGTAATCTACTTCCATTGGAACCACACGGCGCTCCGGTTTATCCAGCAATGTACAGATCTTCATGGATGCCGGATTTCTTGTGGACAGAAGTTCTGCTAAGCGAGACAGCGTTCTTCCGGAATCGATAATGTCTTCAATGATCAGCACATGTTTTCCCTCAAGCGGCTCGTCCAGATCCTTTACAAGACGGATAACGCCGGAGGAACTTGTTCCGCTTCCGTAGCTGGAAACAGACATGAAATCGATCGTTGCCGGAATAGTCAGGCGCTTTGCAAGTTCGCAGGCGAAGAACGCACTTCCCTTTAAAATGCAGATCAGATGTACTTCTTTTCCTTCGTAATCATTGCTGATCTGAGCCGCAACTTCGCGAATCTTTTCGTCGATCATCTTTTCATCAATTAAGACGCTAATTTTCTCAACCATGATTTTCTCCTTTGTCTGCCCGGACTTCCAGGACATTCCGGGTTGTATCTGTCACTTTATAGTATTCACTGATTCGGTATCCGATAATCCAGAGAATATGATTTCCTTCTGCTAAAAGTAAAATGTGATCTCGAAGCTCTTCCGGAATCTTTTCATCAATAAAAAACCGATGCAGCTTCTTGTTTTTTCCGTTTGCGATCATAAAATAATCGCCCGGTTCTCTGGTTCTTACAGACAGCGTGTTTTTGATTTTATCATAATCAAACCATTTCGTATACTGGTTTTTGGGAATTTCCAAGTCTTTTTTCCACGAAAACACCTTCATTTGCAAGGAATTTTGCACTTCCTGCACGTTCTCCTCCGCACTGTTCTTTCTGACCGTCAGCTTCTGATAACTGCGAACTGCCTGCAAACCATAAGGAAGATCAACAGAAGTTCCGCCTCCCGGACCAGCCAAAGAGGAAACGGCTTCGATATGACGGGCAGAAATGTCTTTTGCACTTCCGGTCATTCGCAAGATCATTGCGCGGATCAGGTATGATTTCATAATATCCGGCTGGGCATCGAAAAGTTCTGCCGGGATCTCCACAAAACAGTCCGACTGTTCCACACGGCTGTCTCCAAGAAGGATTTCCGCCTGAGAAGCAAAATATTCATCTGCCTGAGAAGCAAAAGCGGCTGTTTTCAAAATATGTTCCTCCGCACGCTCATTGACATTCTCCCGAATCCACGGAAGCAGTACATTCCGCATCTTATTTCTCGCATAAATGAGCTCGCTGTTTGTGGAATCTTCACACCACGATTCGTTTTCTTCTATTAAATAGGTTTCAATCTCCTGACGGTTCACATCAAGCAGCGGGCGAATGATCGTCCATCTTTCCGATAACATTCGTACCGGCCGGATCCCTCCGAGCCCGCGCAGTCCGCTTCCACGGAACAGGTTCATGAGCACGGTCTCCGCCTGATCATCTTCATGATGGGCTGTCGCTATTTTCTGACAAGAAAGCTCTGCCGCTGTTTTTTCCAGCCACTGATAACGCAGCACGCGCCCCGCTTCTTCCTCCGAAAGCCCTCTTTCCTTCGCATAACCGGCCACATTTTCCTTTACGACTTTCAACGGAACCTGCAATCGTTCGCACAGCTCTCTCACATAACGCTCGTCGCGGTCTGCCTCCGCACCGCGCAGACCATGATTCAGATGAAACGCCGCCACATGAATGCCAAGGGATTCCTCCAATTCCTTCAGAACGAGCAAAAGGCAGACGGAATCTGCGCCGCCTGACACTGCTGCCAGCACGCCGTCCCCCGGCTCTGCCATATGATTCTGCTGCATATATTCCTTTATCTGCATCGTCCATGTTCGCGTGCTCATCATTCTCTCCTGTATCTGTCCGGACGCTCTAACGTCCGTAAATTCCTCCGACTAATACTGTCATATCGTCCCGCGGTTCCGGCTGCAGCGCCAGCGCGTACGCCATGACCATTTCTGCAGTCTCCTGCGGACCGGCTTCCGGAAGTCCTGCCAGAAAATCCTGAAAGGCTTCCTCTTTTTCTTCTCCGGGCATGGCTTCCAGGATACCGTCACTCACCATGACCACCTTATCGCCATCCCAAAGCTTCCTTGACAGCAAAATCGGTTCTACCGGATTCAAAACTCCTGCCGGAACGTGCTCTGCCGCCAAAATCTCCACTGCCTCTTCTCCCATCACAAAAGACGCACTTGCTCCAAGTTTCATCATCTCCACCACACCGGAATAAAGATCCACCAGACAAAGATCCAGCGTAGCAGGACGTTCATGATGTCCTGTCAATAACAAGACCGTATTTACCAGCTTCAATGCCGCCCGGGCTGAAAACCCAGTCTCCAAAAGCTGCTCGGAAAGCTCAATGACTTTTTCGCTGTCCTCATTGGCGATCCGACCGCTGCCCATACCGTCCGACAAGCTCATGATCGCTTGTCCGGGCAGACGGTTTTTTAATGTATAACTGTCACCTGATATCTCTTCGCCGCTCCGCGGGACCCGCGAAGAGCCGAACAGCATCCGGTATTTTCCATCTTCCACAAAACGAAACGCCGCCGCATTCCGCGTAATGATCGTCTTTCCGTCCTTTGACGGGCTCCAGGTTCCTTTCATGGCTTTTCCGATCAATTCTGCTGCATCCCGCGCCGTCATACAGCGCCCATTGGTCATCCGTGCAGTAAAAAACAACTCCCTCTGCTCTTCCTCGTACTGCAGAACCAGAATATTCTCGGCTGCAATCCGGCGTTTTTTCAAAACTGCCTGTAAAGCCGGCTCCCATCTGGCAGTCACATCTGCCGCCCGCTCCATCTGTCCGGAAAATTCCTCCAAAATCCCTGCCATTTCCTCAAACTGAACCATAACTGCGTCACGGCTTTCCAGAAAGCGGTTCTTCCAGGTCAGGTTCATGGTCGCCCGGCCCAGACTCCGATTCAAATGCCCTAAATAATCAGATTTTCTTCGACAAACTTCAAGAAATCGCCTGGGCATGTCCTCATAATCCACATTTCCCTTTTTTTCAAAGGTCCGAAGCAGATAGTAGAGATAATAATTTTCTTCCTCGTCCCCCTGACTGCACCGTGTCCGGATCCCGCAGCTGTTGCAGCCGCCGCAGACCATGGCTGTAGCTGCCTCCAGAGCCGCCAGTCCGTCTTCTCTCGTAAGTCCCTGTTCCTCGCCGGCTTTCCCAAACGATTTCGCCAGCTCTCCCATAGACGACGCCATTTCCCGCAGACGTTTAGCTGCGTATCCGTTCAAACCGTCCATGTCTTTATGTACCACCCGTTTTCTTAACACAAAAAATCCCTCCTAACCTGCGTATCGTATTATAAACAGATCAGAGGGAAATATTTGTCAGATTCACAGGGCTGTATAAGAAAATCTCACGACATGTTTCATTGGGATTCTTTCGGTTTTAACAAAATCTCATCTTTTTTGACCAGACCCAGTTTTTCCTTGGCCACTTTTTCCACGTACTGCTTCGTCTGGACGTAAATGCGGTACTCTTCTAACTGCGCCGCGCGCGCTTCCTCTTCCGCCAAGATCTTCTCCAGGTTCTGTTCCTTCGCCCGGTATTCCAGATCCTTTTCCTCAAGGGAAGCTTTACCAAAATGCACCACAACAGAAAGGCTGAAAACGACAACAGTAATACCGATCAGCGCAAGACGGTTGCCCCAATTGGCGTTAGAATTCATCTTCGTTTTTCTCTTACCATTTCGATCACGGTTCTGTGCCATAGTTCCTCATTTCTTTCTTCTGTCGATGGTTTCTTTTTTTCATTGTAATCCATCTTCCAATGTTTTTCAAGACTCGAAATACGCTCCGGCTGACAATTGCATCATAAAGATACATTCCCAAAAATACAAAGACGATTACATACCCCCGGAGAATCCCGCTGTTCTGATAAAACAGCAGACGAAATGTCATGACAGCACAGTACAGCCAGTATGTAAGATCTTCCAAACCCGTCCACCATTTCCCGTGGGGGATCATCAAACGGAACAGACGAAGGAGATCATAACTGATCATAAGTACCAGTCCCAAAAGGAAGCTGCTGACTGCCAGCTCTGCCTCCAGCCTGATGTAGTCACTCACCTGCCGCGCCCCCTAACTGCACACCCTTTTTGCATTGACTTATTTGAACAGCCTGGACAATAACGACTGATTCGACTTGCGATAACTTTCGTTGGACGAATACACCAGACTGTCTGTGCGGCCTTCCAGATCCAGTTCCCCTTTCTCCAGCGATAAACGGCTCACATGGATGTCCTTTCCCTTAATAGTCAAAAGCCCCATGTCTGTATCCAGCACAATGGTATTTTCATCAAAGGAGATTACATCCAGCACTCCGGTCACAGTTCCTTTTTCTCGGTTGTACAGCTCCAGTTTGTGGGACAAGCCCAATTTCTCTTCCATAGAAAAAACCTCCTGATATACTCAAACTTAATGTAAGTATATTATGAGATTTTATTATTTATGCTTTAAATTTGGCGTTTTAAGCTGCGAACCACCCACGGTATCACTCCAAACAAAAAGACCGCACAGTGTTTAGCTGTGAGGTCCTCTTACAGATATTCGAACATTTCTTTTGCATCTTCCTTACGGATGGTCTCCTGTACGCTTGTAATGCGCACTTTTACAGTTCTCGTACCAAATGCAATCTCGATAATATCGCCAACTTTTACTTCTGCGCTGGCTCTTGCAACTTTGTCGTTGAGCATAACGCGGCCGCTGTCACATGCCTCATTGGCAACCGTTCTTCTTTTAATGATTCGTGATACTTTCAGATACTTATCTAAACGCATAAGACTTTCTCCTTTTTGTAAATAAACACCCCTCTACAACGTCCTTTGACATAATGGAGGGGTGTCGTTTCGTTGTCTTTCAATCAGAATTAAGCGTTGATCTGATCTTTCAGAGCCTTGCCAGCTTTGAACTTCGGTGTCTTGGAAGCAGCGATCGGCATCTTCTCACCTGTCTTCGGGTTTCTGCCTTCTCTTGCAGCTCTCTCGGAAACTTCGAATGTACCGAAACCTACAACCTGGATCTTCTCGCCTTTTGTTAACTCTTCAGCAACAACATCTGTGAATGCCTTTAATGCCTTCTCTGCATCTTTCTTGGAAAGCTCAGCCTTCTCTGCTACTGCTGCGATTAATTCTGTCTTATTCATGATTGATTCCTCCTGATATGATTAGCTTATAATTGCCAGACTCTCGCCTGGCAACTTGAATTCCTGCAAATATGCACTCTTACATTTATATATGTTTCGCGTGTCTTTGTCAAGGATTTTCCGTGTTTTATACACCGAAAATCCATTGATTTTTCACGCTTTTTTCAGATTTACTCAATTCTATTTTCGCAGCATTTTTTTCTCTGTTTTCTTTCCTCATTTCGTACTTTTCGTTCCTCACGCTCGATGCGTTTGATCTCAGCCCAGCACTCCTCCCCGGTCAGGTTCTCCGGAAGTTCCGGACCCCCAAAGACATTCGGGTGGCGCTTGATCATTTTCCAACAAATATCGTCAATGACATCGTCGATCGTAAACGTTCCGTTCTCTTTTTCAATCTCTGCGTGAATCATAATCTGATACAGCAGATCGCCAAGTTCTTCACAAAGATTGTCCGGGTCGTTATTGTCGATCGCCTGCAAAACTTCTGCTGTTTCTTCTACGATATATCGTTTCATGGACTCGTGCGTCTGTACACTGTCCCACGGACAGCCGTCCTTTGCGCGAAGTCTGGTCATAATTTCTTTCAGATCATCTAATGTATACATATCCATCTCTCCTTTAGAGAGATTATACCATACTTCTCTGCCTTTGGGGTATTCAAATCAGCCCTGTTATTCTCGGAAGTCCAAGGCTCACCAGCGGTACATACGTCACGAGCAGAAGTCCTGCCAAAATTGCTCCATAGTACAGCAGCATATACGGGATCACACGGCCAAGGCTTGTATTTCCCACTTTAATGCCGACAAACAGCGTATTTCCCACCGGCGGTGTAATATTTCCGATACAAAGATTATATACGAGAATTAATCCGAACTGAACGGGATGCATTCCAAACGTTTTCACGATCGGCAGAAACAGCGGCGTGAAAATCAAAATCGCAGGTGTCACATCCATAAATGTACCGGCAATCAAAAGGATCACGTTCATGATCAGAAGAATCAGATATTTGTTGTTTGTGATTCCCAGCAAAACTTCAGAAACAGCCTGGGGAATCTGTGTGAATGCCATGACCCAGCCGAGAATGTTGGACACGCCGATGAGAAAAACGACCATGCCTGACATTTTGGCGCTGTCCACTACAATCTTCCAAAAGGATTTCAGAGTCATATTTCGATAAAAAATGCCAAGGATCAGTGCATAGACCACCGCGATTGCCGATCCTTCTGTCGCGGTAAAAATACCTGCCACAATACCGCCGATCACAACGATGATCAGGGATAGGGACGGAATCGCAGCCAGTGTTGCGTGGATGAGATTACTCCAGTCGAATTTTCCGGGAGTGCCTCTATATCCATGCTTGATCGAAATGGCAACCGCTACAGCCGCACACATGAACGCCCAGATAATGCCCGGAACATAGCCTGCCATAAACAGCGCCGCCACCGAAGTTCCGCCCGCTGCCAGAGAATAGGTGATCAATGCATTGGACGGCGGGATCAGAAGTCCGGATGGAGCAGAGGCCGCATTGGTGGCCGCACAGATGGCCGGATCGTATCCCTGCTCTTCTTCTCCTGCGCGGACCATGCTTCCGACGGCTGCCGCTGCCGCAGATGCAGAACCGGAAATCGCGCCAAAAAGCGCATTCGCACCGACGTTTGTCACCAAAAGCGCTCCCGGACATTTTCCCAGGATTGCCATCACAAAGTCCACCAGCCGCTTGGCGATGCCTCCCTGGTTCATCAGATTTCCTGCCAAAATAAAAAACGGGATTGCAGTCAGACTGAACTTGCTCATTCCCACAAATGTTCTCTGCGCTGCCGTCAAAACCGCCACATCCAGCGGCATGATCCGGACAATGGCAGCCAATGACGAAATACCGATCGCATAGGAAATCGGAACACCCAGCACCAGCAAACCGGTTAAAACAAGTAAAATAATGATTAACGATTGAATTGCCATGATATGCTCACCCCATTCTTACTGCTTCTCCGCGGTTGTTATTTCTACAATATTCAGTATACAATAGACAATATTCAAAATACCGCTGAGTGGAAGTACCGTATAAAACACACCAACAGGAACCCCCAGAGCCGACGTCATTTGCGCCATTGCCAGGTCTGTGATCTGGATTCCTCCGTATACTAAAATAACGCCTGCAAACACTGCAGCAACCGCCTCCGCCAGTACGGATAATGCTGTTCGCGTTGACGGACTGGATTTTTCTACCAAAAGCGGAATATTCATATGCCCGCGGTCGCCCACCACAAGGGAGGACCCCAAAAGGGTCATCCAGGCAAACAAATACGATACCAATTCCTCCGACCAGGAAGAAGGTTTGCCCAGAATATAGCGGGTAAACACCTGCCAGCAGGTCAGCAGCGTCATCAGGATAAAACTGCCTCCTGCCAGTACATACAGTCCCTTATTCAAATACTCTCGAATCCTGCTCATATGCCCTCCATGTCCGCCTCCGGAATTCCCCGCAGATTATACTCCTGGATTTTATCATACACCGGCTGAATCTCAGGAATATCTGCCAGAACCGATGTGTGCAGCGGCAAAACTGCCATTCGGAACGGTTCTGTATCCGGATAAATAAATTCTACACCCTGATTCTGGATCGCATGATTTACCGAATCTGCCACTCCTTCCGTCCAGGCCTCCCTCTGCACCCGGTTCAGCAAGTCAAATCCCTCTTCGAAAACCGCCCGTTCCTCCGGCTGCAGACTGTTCAGAAATGTATTGTTGCCAATTAGCAGGTCTGGAATCATCTGGTGCATATCATACGAATAATATTTGCAGATATCTCCATGCCCATTGTCTCTCAGCGCCAGTTCATTATTTTCTGCGCCGTCAATAATCCCGGATTGCAGCGATGTATACACCTCGCCAAATCCCATGGGTGTCGCAGAACCGCCCAGCAGCCGCATCATCTCAATATTGGTTGGGGACTGCTGAACCCGGATTTTCAATCCCTTCAGATCGGAGGGACTGTAGATCGGTCTATTGATCGTATAAAAATTTCTTGTTCCCGCATCAAGCCATGTCACGGATGTGAATCCTGCATCCACCGTTGATTCGAAAATCGGAGTTGTGACCTCCGGATCGTCCATGACTGCATGATATATTTCCTGACTTGCAAACAGATACGGCAGATTAAAAATACTGTAGTTTCTGCTGAATGTTTCCAAGATCGAATTGCTTGCAATGCAAAAATCAATGGCTCCCGTCTGGGTCAGCTGCACCATGTCTGTCTGTGACCCCAGAAGCTCACTTGGATATACCTCAACCACATATTGATCCCCCAACCGGGAATGAATATATTCCTGAAATGCAGTCAGGCCAATGTGGGACGGATGATTGGTGGACTGATTATGTCCGATCCGAACAATCCTCTTTTCCTGAGCTTTTGCACAGCCGCTGAGCAGTAACCCTGCAGCCGTAATTGCGATCGTAAGAGAAACCATTCGTATATATGATCGTTTCATGAATGCGCCTCCTGTCAAAATCAGCCGGTGGGATGATTCCCGCACCGGCTGTGTGTCTTTCTATTTCATCTTCGCCGGTATCAGCTTTCCATCTGACGGCCCAGAAATCCGGAGGCGGTCGCTGCAAGTCTCAATTCCCCGTCACCGAACTTCACTCTTGGCTCTCTGCTCATCAAAACAACTGCACCGATGGCATCGCCTTCGCAGATGATCGGAGAAATCACCTGGGCTGTCACACCCTCGATATCCTCTGCCGCGATCGGTGTGTATGTCCGGTCATCTTTTCCCGCCTGAACCGTCATCCGTTCCTGGATCACATGCTCCAACTGCTTGCTGATAGGCTTCTGGTACAGCTCTTTCTTGGCACCTCCGGCTGCCGCGATCACCTGATCACGGTCTGTAATACAAACCATCAGACCGGTAGACTGCGCCATTGCATCTGCATACTGCCCGGCAAAGGCATTTAACTCCATCATCGGAGAGTATTTCTTGAGAATGATCTCGCCTTCCCGGTCCGTAAAAATCTCCAGCGGAGTACCCTCACGCAGACGCAGTGTACGCCGGATCTCCTTTGGAATTACCACACGGCCAAGGTCATCGATTCTCCTTACAATTCCTGTAGCTTTCATATAAAAATTCCTCCATTTACTGTACTAACCGTTTCTGGATGTAGTATCTGTAAATGGAGGATTTTTATACTCTTCTTATTATGTAATACCAATACTGATAAAAATATGCTATACTTTTTGTATCAAAGACAAAGGAGGATATTTGCATGACCGAAAACGTTAACCGACTCCCATTGATCGGAGATAAAGCACCGGCCTTTCAGGCACTGACAACCAACGGAACCATACATTTTCCTGAAGATTATGCAGGTAAATGGGTGCTCTTCTTTTCCCACCCTTCTGATTTTACCCCGGTATGCACGACCGAGTTTATGACAATGGCTTCCATGAAAGACGAATTTCGCGAAATGAACGTGGAACTGCTGGGTTTGTCTGTGGACTCTCTCTATTCTCATATTGCCTGGATTCGAAAAATTGAAGAACTGGAATGGAATGGCATGAAAAATGTCAAGATTGACTTTCCGGTAATTGCAGATTTAAACACAAAAGTTTCGACAAAATATGGCATGTTGCAACCAAATGTTTCCAGTACCCAGGCTGTAAGAGCCGTCTTTATCATTGATCCTCAGGGTATTATCCGTTCTATTGTCTACTATCCATTGACCACAGGACGTAATTTTGATGAGATCAAACGAATGATCCAGGCGCTTCAGAAATCAGATGAAACCCACAACTCAACACCGGCTAACTGGAGACCGGGCGATGACCTCATTATCTCTACTCCGGTAACTGTATCTGATGCAGAGGCCGGTATGGCATCCACAGATACGAATGAATACGCGCTGGACTGGTTCCTGCGTTTCCGAAAAGACTCGACAAATTAATAAAAACGATCAAAAAACAGGCGGGATATCACTATCCCGCCTGTCGGCATTTCTATATGGTATGTATCAGAAATTAGAACTCAAGGTTCTTGCCTGTGTTCTTATCGAATACGTGAGCAACGGAGCCATCGAAATCGAATGCAAGCGGTTTGCCGATAGCGAAGTTGTCAAGTGTAGCCTGGTCGAGACCCATTGTCTGAACGATAATGATTGTGTCTACGCCGAGAGCTGTAACGTGAAGGTGAACGGAGCTACCCATCATCTCGCTTACGTCTACTGTACCGTTGATAGCCGGTGCGCCAGCTTTTGCAAGGGAGATATGCTCCGGACGAACGCCGAGTGTGATAGCCTGCGGAGCTACGTTCTGAGCTTTGAGGTTAGCCTGCTTGTCGTCGGAAAGAACTACGCTAATGCCGCCAACTTCAACTGCATACTTGCCATCTTTCATAACAAGCTCTGCATCGAAGAGGTTCATACGCGGCATGCCGATGAAGCCAGCTACGAAGAGGTTTCTCGGATGATCGAATACTTCCTGCGGAGTACCAACCTGCTGGATAACACCGTCTTTCATGATAACGATACGATCACCAAGAGTCATAGCCTCTGTCTGGTCATGTGTAACATACATGAATGTTGTGTCGAGTTTCTGACGAAGTTTGATGATCTCAGCTCTCATCTGGTTACGAAGCTTAGCATCAAGGTTGGATAACGGCTCGTCCATCAGGAGGGCTTTCGGCTCACGAACGATTGCACGACCGATCGCTACACGCTGTCTCTGACCACCGGAAAGAGCCTTCGGTTTTCTCTCAAGGTACTGTGTGATATCAAGTGTCTCAGCAGCAACTTTTACACGACGATCGATCTCGTCCTGCGGCATCTTTCTTAATTTAAGCGGGAATGCCATGTTCTCGTATACTGTCATATGCGGGTAAAGAGCGTAGGACTGGAATACCATCGCGATATCACGATCCTTCGGAGCTACGTCGTTCATTCTCTTGCCATCGATGAGAAGGTCACCACCGGAGATCTCCTCAAGACCAGCTACCATTCTCAGTGTTGTGGACTTACCGCAACCGGACGGACCTACGAGTACGATAAACTCTTTGTCTGCGATTTCAAGGTTGAAATCCTGAACTGCAAGAACGCCTTCCTCAGTGATAGTGAGGTTAGTTTTCTTAACTTCTTCACCTTTTTTCGCTTTTTTCTTCTTGCCTTCTGTATTCGGGTAAACTTTCTTAATTCCTCTTAAAGATACGGTTGCCATATTAAAATTCTCCTTATTATTTATTCTCTTAATTTACTATGTACAAAAATGATCAATCCGCACACAGTTCCGGCGGAGCCCGCAGATGATTGTCTTCATCCACCAGATCCTTCCAGATTCGAAGAGAATCGAGTTTTTTAACGATCAGCTTTACAGCTGCATCCAGGCTTTCTTCATCCCACTCCTGTGGGAAGCCACGCTCGATCGCGCGGCGGAGAAGCGCTTCCTGATCTTCCGGAGTTTCCGCCTCGGAAATCTCCTCCATATCCAGAAAACCGTCCTCACATAAAAGTTCCAGGAGGGAATCATTCATCTCGTCCATCATCGAAGGATCGAAATACGCTAAAGTATCTTCCATAAAGTTCATTTCATGGTCCATATTTAGTTCCTCCTTTCACTCATACTTAGACTATTGTCATTATATCTATTATGCCTAAATTTGCCGTGAAAGTCAATGCGCATTTGTCACAATAATACTAGAAATTATTACAGATTTTAACTAACATATCGCCGCTGCCTACGTTATAACCGCTGCATGCATAAACCGCATTCAGTTCTTTGGTTGTAACCAGTACTAACGGTAATTTGTCCGGGTCCACATACATTCTTCTTGCCAGAGTCTCTACGTTCGGAACGAAGCTGTCGTAGTACACTTTGATCTTCGGGAATGTAGCAAGAACTTTCTGTACTTTTGCATTTTCAAGAGCGCCCTTGCCGTTGATCATGAAAATGATATCAGCCGGAAGCTCCTGGAAGTCATCTTCCTGATCGAGCATCTCATTTAAGATGTGCTCTGTCGGCTCCTTGCCCTGCTCAAGCCACATGAGGATTGCTTTGTTCTTTGTCAGCTCGCTGCCGAGAACCACGTTGCCTTCCTCATCGTATACCTTGAACTCGTCGAGTGCAAAGTTGTCGAGCATCTCAGCCAGATTTGCCTGGTATTTCTCGAGCTTCAAAGTCTTTGTCTCGCCCTCGCCAAGGTAGAAGTGGTACTTGTTTGCATAGAGGTTACCGTTCGGAAGACGGTTGTCTGTGATCACACGGTATTCGCCGCTTGTCACGTTGATCTTTAACTGGTTGCCATCCCATTTCTCATTTTCGAGATCCAGTGTCTGGTATTCGCCATTCACAAGGAGACCGATGGAGAAGTCCGGATAGTACAGGAATGTCTCATCCTCTTCTTTTTCAAAGATGATTGTGCAGTTACCCTTTTCAAGAACTTCTACCGGAACGAATGCGCCGTCTGCATAGTACTCAGCCAGCTGGTTGAGCATATTGATTCTGGACATGATGCCCAGTGCACGGCAGATCGCTACGAAGAGGATCTTCTTGGAAAGCGGGCTTGCATTTTTAACAGTTAATGCACCGATCGGATTTGTTGTGATCTGACCGTACTCGATTGTCGGATCAAAACCGATTGTTTCATTAATATAAGTCCATACAGACTTCGGATCTGCCTTAAATGCAGCTTTCTGCTCTTCTGTGAAGAAGTCCAGAATGAACTGTCTGGATTTGCACATCGGCTCATAGTAAGCGCGCGGGCAAACCACATATTTGTAGAACATATCCTCATCTTCGTATGTGAAGTCTTTTGTCAGATCAAGAGCCTCTTTGAGGATCTCAATATTCACATCTCTTCTGTCTTTCTTGGACAGTGTGAGTAATAATTTCTCTTTTGCCTGTGCGTCGTAGTTTTCATCCTCTAAGAATGCAACAAGATTTGTCATATTGCTTCTGGAGTCGAAAAGTACGTTATAGATTTCCTGGCTGTAGCCATATTTTGCAACGATCGCATTTGCCTTATCTGCATCAAACATGTCAGCAACTCTCTGCTCACGTTTTGCGTTTGCAGCAGTTGTCTTCACCTGGCAAAGCTCTTTCTGCTCTTCTGTCGGTTTTGCACCGTTTACAATCTGATCCTTCGGAGCTACTGTTACGAACTGCTGCCACTCATCGTGAAC
>SVDR01000035.1 GCA_015057755.1 Lachnoclostridium sp. | reverse complement strand
ATGCTTTTATCGCGACCGACTACAGTCGGATAAAATCGCATCGAAGCAAAGGTAGTCAACCGTATTTGGAGATAGTATGGTTTTTCTACAGATATACTATTTTATTTGCTCAATTAAATCCACATTTACTCCGTCATCTTCCCTCTCTGGTTGATCACCAGTGCCATGAACTCGAGCGGCTCCTCAAACGGGTTTTCAATCGCGTGGCTCTGGCCGACTTCGATGACGCAAACGTCGCCCGGAACAATCTCTGTTCTGGAACCGTCGTTGTCCACGAAAATTCCTTTACCTTTCAGTACATAGTACGGCTCTGTATTTTCCACGTGCTGGTGGAAACCGAGGCTGCAGTGCGGCGGAACGATGAGGTGTGCGTAGATGGTGCCGTGTCCCATTAATTCATCTGCGGATAAAATGTGACGGAATTCGATCGTTCCTTCGCCGCCGCGTACATTATCTTTAAAAACGATATCTGCTTTTCTTACCATGGAGTACCTCCTGAATAGTTCTTTTTTCTGCTCCAAGTATAACACAGAACGTACAGAGAGTGCAAGAAAATTGCCCGGAGGAGCCAGAACGAAAGAATATTTCTTGTCGAAACTTGCGGTCGAAAATCCTTTTATTTTGCTTGGGATTTGCCTTATAATGGAACATGAGATAGAAAAGAATGACGGCATGCAAAGGAGGCTTAATCATGAATAGCGAAAAACGCATGACCGAACTGGAAGAAGAGAATCGGCGGCTGCGAGAAGAAAATGAAACGCTTCTGGCGATCATTGACCAGATGAGAATGACGATAAACCGAATGATCGGACGATATATGACTGAAAAATAAAACGGCCTCTGCCACATCAGGCAGAAGCCATTTTTATTTATTGCAAAGTGGGTGTGTTGCTTGCAAAACGGGTGTGTTCGGCAGGCTTACTGTACGATACCGTTCGCGTCAACTGTCCAGATTTTTCCGTTGTTGTCTTTGAAGTCTTTAAAGCCGCGGCCAAGTTCCGGTTTCACAGCAGAAGTGGAGGAGGAAGAAGCCTTCTGCACAGTACCGCTTGTGTTGACAAGGTAAGTGGTCTCATTCAGAACTGCCGGAGCGTATTTCTGGTCGGAAGTTGCCTCCTGGCGTTTTCCGTATACATAGAGTGTGTTGTCACGGAGACCATGATAGCCCTGACCTCTTCTGTCACCTTCTGTATAGAAGAACCAAGTATCATTTTCTCCGGTCTCTTCATTATAAATGCTCTGTTTACCGGTTTTCATCACACCGTCTTCTCCAAAGTAGAAGTTTGCGATCTCGCCATCAGCCAGATTTACGATCTGACGGCCGGTCTGCATTTCACCGAGCTCGTTAAACGCGTATTTTTTGCCGTTAACTGTGAAGAGCTGGTTTCCGTCTTTTTCAGAATGGAGCGCTTTACCGCCGCGGAAGTAGAAGGTAAATGTTTCGTCCATATCGTGAATGCCCTCGATACCCTCGATCGTATGCCAGCCGCTCGCACGTTTTCCATCGCCTTCTGCACCGTAGTACTGGAAGTCTGCGATGGTCGGGACTGCCGCGTCTGCATTGCTGTCGCTTGCTGTTTCGGCAGAAACCTCAGCAGAAGTCTCTGTCTTCGGCATCTCAACCCAGCCGGTCTGCATTTTTCCATCGATAAATGTATAGTAATTTCCGTCAATTTTTCTGTCGTACTGTGTTTCGATCATTTTACCGTTTTTCGTAAAGTAATACCAGCCTTCCTCGGAATCCGGAGTCGATGCATTTTCTTTTAACTGGACCCAGCCGGTCTTCATGGTACCGTCATTTTCTGCACCGAGATAGTACCAGGAACCGTCAATGTTCACTTTTCCGGTAAGCATGTGACCGGACTCGTCGAAGTAGTACCATTTTTCATTCTGCTTTAACCAGTTGGAAGTGATGGATTTTCCATTCTCGTCAAAATAGTACCAGAAAGAAGCAGGGGCTTCCGGGGAGTCCGGATCTTCTTCATTCGCTAGCTCTACCCAGGCATTTTTTACCATTTTGCCGTCGGCATCCACATAATACTCATCGATCTTCTGATTTTTGGAAATATAACCGTCCTCATTCAGGTAGATCCAGTCATTTCCTTCTTTTCTCCAGGTATCAGTGAGAAGTTCGCCGTCTTCATCGTAATACACCATGGAACCGTCTTCTTCCGTCCAGCCGCATTCGGCAGCGTATACAGTCTGAGGCTGTCCGAGGAAGGATGGAAGAATTGCCATAAAGGCTGCTGCAGACAGGACTGCAAGCATCTGTGTCTGTTTTTTCATAATAGTCTCTCCTTTTTTCTGGGTGCGCTCTTGATGTGGCGCGAGTGATTGTTGTTTACGGGCTGATTATAACGGTATGGTGTATGCAAAATCCATAGAGGGATAATGGAAGGACTGCCATTCCGTGACAAGGGTGGAAACCCCTGTAGAATGACTGGACTGTGCCTGTAATCTGTGGTAAAATAAAAAGAGGTATGCATATGGGAAAGCTGTATTTGCTATATGAGAGGAGTTAACAGACTATGAGAATGAAAGTTTCCAACTACATCGCGAAGCGACTGGTAGAAGAAGGAATTAAAGACGTATTTATGATCACAGGCGGAGGTGCGATGCACTTAAATGACGGTCTTGGCCATGAGCCGGGCCTCAAATGCTGGTACAATCACCACGAGCAGGCGAGTGCGATCGCAGCAGAAAGCTATGCGAGAATTCACAATAAAATTGCGGCTCTTTGCGTGACAACAGGTCCTGGCGGTACAAACGCACTGACAGGTGTTGTCGGCGGCTGGCTGGATTCGATCCCGATGTTAGTTATTTCCGGTCAGGTTCGTTATGATACAACTGCGCGCAGCACAGGTCTTGGTATCCGTGCGATGGGCGACCAGGAATTTGATATTACAAAAGCAGTAGACAGTATGACAAAATACTGTGAGATGGTGATCGATCCGATGAGAATCCGTTTCTGTCTGGAGAAGGCTCTGTATCTGGCACAGGTCGGCAGACCGGGTCCGTGCTGGCTGGATATTCCGGTAAATGTGCAGGGCGCGTACATTGAGACAGACGATCTTTGGGGATTTGACAAGGATGACTACGAGGCAGGCGGTACAGGCTGGACCAACAAAGGTCAGGGCTGTGGCGCATGCATGGCATGTGCGGCTGTGAAGGTTGAAGGAAAAGCACGCATGATCATGGAAGATATCCCGGGTCAGGGCGAGAAGCGAATCGCGCTTCCGAAACCGGTATCTCTCGATACAGCCAGAGAGATTCTGAAAAAAGTAAGAGAAGCAAAACGTCCGGTGATCAATGCAGGTAACGGTATCCGCATTGGCAAAGCTCATGACGTATTTATGAGAGTAGTTGAAAAATTAGGTATTCCGGTTGTTACCGGCTGGAACAGTCAGGACTGTATGTATGATGCACATCCGCTTTATGTTGGCCGTGCAGGTAATATGGGCGACCGTCCGGGCAACTTCGCAGTACAGAACAGCGATCTGGTACTGTCTCTGGGAAGCCGTCTTTCCATCCGTCAGGTTGGTTTCAACTACCAGACATGGGCAAGAGAAGCTTATGTGATCTACAATGATATCGACGCAGAAGAGTTAAAGAAACCGAGTGTTCATACAGATATGCCGGTTCATGCAGATGTAAAGGATCTTTTGGAGAAGCTGGAACTGGTTCTGGAGGAGGAATCCGTGTCTGAGGAATATGGTCCGAAGGACAAAGAAGCCGTTGACTGGTGGGTAAACCGCTGTCAGGAATGGAAGGCAAAATATCCGGTCGTTCAGCCGAAGCACTATGCGGCAGGTCCGGAACAGCCGGCAAACATTTATGCGGCGATGAATGAGATCGGTCTTCGTGCAAAAGAAGGTCAGATCACTGTGGTTGGCAACGGTTCTCCGTGCGTAGCCGGCGGACACTGCTATCAGATGAAACCGGGTCAGAGATTTATCAGCAACTCTGCGATCGCATCCATGGGTTACGATCTTCCGGCAGCGATCGGTGCATGTGTGGCTGACCATACTCAGGACATTATCCTGATGACCGGTGACGGAAGTATCCAGATGAATATTCAGGAACTCCAGACCATCATTCACCACAAGATGCCGATCAAGATCTTCTTAATTAATAACGGCGGTTATCATTCCATCCGCCAGACACAGAGAACACACTTCGGTCAGCCGTTCGTCGGAATCGGCGAAGACAGCGGCGATCTGAGCTTCCCGTGCTTTGAAAAGCTGGCATGGGCGTACGGATTCCCGTATGTGGCTGCTCACAACAATCAGGAACTTCCGGGTGCGATCGATCAGGCTATGGCAACAGAAGGCCCGGTAATCTGTGAGATCTTCGTAGATACCGAGCAGGCATTCGAGCCGAAGTCTGCAGCGAAGATGCTTCCGGACGGCAGAATGGTTTCCATGCCGCTGGAGGATCTGGCTCCGTTCCTTCCGGACGAAGAGATGGATGAGATTATGATCATTCCGCGCATCAAAGCGTAAGAGAGAATATATGAGAATTGTTATCACAGGTGCGACCAGTTTTCTGGGCGCAGTAACCGTAAGACAGTTATTAGAGAAAGGATACCGGGTTGACGCAGTTGTCAGACCCGGGTCCTCCAATATGTCCAATCTGTACAGACAGATTCCGGACGGAAGCGAAGCGATGCTTCAGATCATCGAGCTGAACCTTCACGATATTGCTCAGATCACAGATTTCGTTCCGGAAGCGGACGTATGGATTCACATGGGCTGGGATGGTTCCGGAAGTGAGAACCGCAAGAAGCGCGATGTGCAGCAGTCCAATGTGGTACAGTCTGTGAAGGCTGTCCATGCAGCGAATTCCATCGGCTGTAAAAAATTTCTTTTTACCGGTTCCCAGGCGGAGTATGGTGTATGCAATACAGTGATCACGGAGGACAATCCGTGCAATCCGGTATCGGAGTACGGAATCGCAAAAGTGGAATTTGGGCAGCAGGCGGAAGCATTGTGCAAAACCTTTGGTATGGATTATATTCATACAAGAATTTTCAGTGTGTACGGACCGGGCGACCATCCGCATTCCTTAGTAGAGTCCTGCGTGAGAACCTGGCTCGCGGACGGTGAGATGAAGCTTGGAGAATGCACGCAGAAATGGAATTATTTATATATCGAAGACGTAGTATCCGCACTGGTGTCGCTGATGGAAAAAGCAGAAGCCGGTGTTTATAATATCGCCAGCACCGATGTCCGTGTGCTGAGAGAATATATTAAAGAAATGCATGAGCTCTGCGGAGGACGCGGAACGTATGTATTTGGACAGAGACCGCAGAATGCAGAGGGTCCGGCCAATCTGGTAGCGGACATTACAAAGATCTGCGAAGAGACAGGCTGGAAACCTGTGACCACATTTTCGGAGGGAATCCATGAGTTATTGTATCGCATGCAGAACGGAACTTCCTAAGGAAGCGCTGTTTGTATTAGAAAATGCCCCGTCATCCGCACAGAATATTCCGGATGCGGCAGAAGTGGGCGAAGATCAGGGAATTACATTAAACTTACGTCAGTGTCCGGAGTGTGGTCTGGTGCAGTTTGACTGTACCCCGGTGGATTATTATCGTGACGTGATCCGCGCCGGTGGATTTTCCACCACCATGACGGAACTTCGCCGCCGCCAGTACAAGCATCTGATCGAGACCTACGGTCTGGAAGGCAAGAAGTTTATTGAAGTAGGATGCGGACGCGGTGAATTTATCAATGTATTAAGAGAATTTCCGGTTCAGGTATTCGGAATGGAGCACAAAGAGGACCTGATCGCCATTGCAAGAGAAAATGGTCTCTGTGTGTGGAGAGAATTTCCGGAGACTCCGGACCAGAAATTTATGGGAGATCCGGAAGTGGAAGGCTCTGAAGGACCGTATGATGCATTCCTGTCCTTCAACTTTTTAGAGCATCAGCCGTATCCGGATGTGATGTTATCTGCTATTTACAACAATTTAGCGGACGGAGGAATGGGACTGGTGACAGTTCCTGCTCTGGAATATATCGTGGAGCGCGGCAATTATTATGAGTTGATCCGCGACCATATTGCGTATTATTCGTTCGAAGCACTGAGGAATCTGTTGGAGAACAATGGTTTCAAAGTGCTGGAAGAGGAAATGATCAACCGTGATACGATCTCCATGATCGTAAAAAAGATGAGCGCGGAAGAGCGTGCGGCTCGAACAGAGATGACCGCTGAAAAGAAAGAGGAAAATATCGTAGCGTCTCTCGTCAAAGGACATGAGATCGTTCTGGATGACATCCGGCATCTTTTGGACGGACTGGCAGCAGAGCAGAAGACAATCGCTCTCTGGGGCGCAAGCCATCAGGGCTTTACGCTGGCATCGACAACACCTCTCTGTGAGCGTGTTTCCTATATTATTGATTCGGCTCCGTTCAAACAGGGCCGTTTTGCACCGGCTTCCCATTTGTCGATCGTGGCTCCGGATCATTTCTTTGAACATCCGGTCGATGTGATCATGATCGTGGCTCCGGGATACTCGGATGAGATCGCAGGCGTGATCCGTACGAGATTCGGAAAGGAAGTTCGGATTTTGACACTTAGAAGTGAGCGAATTGAGGAATTATAATTATGAAAGCATTTGTATTAAAAGAACCGGGAGTTGTCGGCTGGGCGGATGTTCCGGATCCGGTCCTGACTCCATATGGTGCGATCTTAAAACCGATTGCAGTTGCACCGTGCTCTTCTGATGTTCATACAGTATTCGGAGGCGGTTCCAGAAAAGCTCCGAATCTGGTCCTTGGTCACGAGTGTGTGGCGAAGATCCTGGAAGTGGGCGAACTGGTGCAGGATTTCAAACCGGGCGAGATCGTGGCAGTACCTGCGATCACTCCAAACTGGAGAGACCGCGGCATTCAGGAATGTAATTTTAAACATGCAAGTGCTCCGTTCTCCGGACATCAGCTCGGAAGAAGCCAGCCGGGTGTATTTTCCGAACGTTTTCTGATTCCGGATGCAGACACCACACTGGCGAAGATTCCGGAAGGAGTCAGTCTGGAGCAGGCGCTGATGTGTGTAGATGTGGTGACAACCGGCTTTACCGGTGCGGAAAATGCCAATATCAAATTTGGCGATACCGTGGTTGTCATGGGTATCGGACCGATCGGTCTCATGGCAGTTGCAGGTGCGAAGCTTTCCGGAGCATCCAGAATCCTGGCTGTGGGTAGCCGTCCGAAATGTGTGGACATGGCGTACCGTTTTGGCGCGACAGAAGTGTTAAGTTATAAAAATGGAGATATCGTGGCTCAGGTTATGGAGCGCACGAATGGTCTCGGCGCAGACAGTGTGATCATCTGCGGTGGAAATGATGAAGTGTTTGCGCAGGCGATTGATATGGTGCGCTACGGAATCGGAACCGTGTCCAATGTCAATTATTTTGGCGGAACCGGAAATCTCCCGTTCCCGAAATTCTCCGGCGGACGCGGAATGGCGGGAAAGACTATTCATACCGAGCTGGCGTGCGGCGGTCGTGTCCGCATTGAACGTATGCTTTCCATGGCGCAGTACGGAAGGATCGAACCGGAGCTTTTGGTCACTCATAAGCTTTCGGGACTTGACAATATCGAAAAAGCGTTGTATTTAATGAAAGAAAAACCTGCGGACCTGATCAAAGTGATGGTTACGTTAGAGGAGTAAACTATGAAGACAATCAGTATCGTTGTACCATGTTATAACGAAGAAGAAAACGTAAGACCGTTAGCCGATGCCCTGCGTGAGATGTTTGGCCGCGACCTTCCGGAATATGCCTACGAGATCATTTTCATTGACAATGATTCTCAGGACACAACCAGAGACATCATCCGCAGCATGTGCGAAGAAGACAAGGGGATCAAAGGTATTTTCAATGCGAAAAACTTTGGCCAGTTCAATTCCCCGTATTATGCAATGCTTCAGAGCACAGGCGATTGTACGATCCTGATGGCAGCGGACTTCCAGGATCCGGTGGAGATGATCCCCAAGTATGTGCATGAGTGGGAAAATGGTTACAAGATCGTAATCGGTATCAAAAAATCCAGCCAGGAGAATAAGTTCATGTACTGGCTGAGAGGCTGTTATTATAAACTGATCAAGAAACTTTCTGACGTGGAACAGATCGAGCAGTTTACGGGTTTCGGTCTCTACGACAAACGTTTCATCAAGGTTCTCCGTGAACTGGATGATCCGACGCCGTTCCTTCGCGGAATCGTGGCAGAGCTCGGTTTCAAGAGAAAAGAGATTCCGTATGAGCAGCCGAAACGCCGTGCGGGAAAAACCAGCAACAACTTATATCGTCTGTTTGATGCAGCCATGCTCAGCATTACTTCTTATACAAAAGTCGGTCTCCGTCTTGCAACGATCGCGGGTTCCGTATGTGCGGGAATCAGTATGCTGGTGGCACTGATCTATCTGGTTATGAAGCTGATCTACTGGGATCGTTTTGCAGCAGGTATGGCTCCGCTTCTCATTGGTATGTGCCTCCTTGGCTCCATCCAGATCTTCTTTATCGGTCTGGTGGGCGAGTACATCCTGACCATCAATGCCAGAGTGATGAAACGTCCGCTGGTTGTTGAGGAAGAGCGTTTGAATTTCGAGGAAACTTCCGACGAAGAATAAAAAACGAGGGAAAACTATGAAACATAAAGTTGATGTGGTGCGTATCCGTGAAAATTCCATCCAGCTCAACGGCTGGGCGATCGGAAAAAGCCCGGAGTCCAAGATCACATTCCGTGTCGAGGACGCAAACCGCAAACCGATTGATTTTAAATATGTGCCAACCAGACGTGACGATGTTAGCCAGATTTATTTCAAGAAGACGATCGAGACTGATTTTGGATTTGACATTCAGTTTCCGTACGAGCGCGGAAAAGACTATTATCTGGTGATTTCCGGAGACGGAAGAACACTCCGCGAGAAGTACAATGAAGAACTGATCGCGAAACGTTCCAGCGTGGCGCACAAAAGAAAACAGAAAATCTTAGATTTGATGAATATGGAGACCGTTCAGGTTGCCTGGGATTTCTTTAAGGAAAACGGCCTGAAAGCCCTGATCATCAAATCCAAACATAAAATCCAGGGTCTGGACAATGATTACGATTATGCAGAGTGGTGGAAACTGACTCAGCCGACGGAGGAGGATCTGCAGGCGCAGCGCGAGACGCACTTTAAACTGAATCCGAAATTCTCCATCGTGATCCCGGTTTGGAAGACCCCGGAAAAATATTTAAGAGAGATGATCGACTCCATCATCGAACAGACATACCCGAACTGGGAGCTCTGCATCGCAGACGGAAGCCCTAAGGGTCAGAGCGTGGAGAAGATTTTAAAGAAATATGCAGATGCGGACTCCAGAATCCGTTACAAAGTGCTGGGAGAAAATCTCGGTATTGCAGGAAATACGAATGCTGCCATGGATATGGCGACCGGTGATTTTATCGTTCTTGCAGACCATGACGACCGAATGACTCCTGATGCTCTCTTTGAGTGCGCAAAAGTTATCAATGAAAATCCGGATACGGATGTGATCTACTCCGATGAGGACAAGCTGGACATGGACGGCGGCGCGCTGTTCGATCCGCATTTTAAACCGGATTTCAATCCGGATCTGCTGACAAGTGTCAACTATATCTGCCATCTGTTTGTCGTGAAGAAACTTCTCATCACATGGGTGGGCGGTTTCCGCCAGGAATTTGACGGTGCCCAGGATTATGATTTCATTTTCCGCTGTACAGAACATGCAAAATGCATCCGCCATATTCCGAAAGTTCTGTACCACTGGCGCTGCCATCAGGATTCCACAGCCAGCAATCCGGAGAGCAAGCTGTACGCATTTGAGGCGGGCAGCCGTGCGATCATGGCACATTACGACCGTATGGGAATCCCGGCAGAAAAAGTGGAAAAAGGTGTGGATTACGGTATTTATCATACAACTTTCCGTATTCCGGGTGAACCGCTGGTTTCCGTGATCATTCCAAATAAAGATCACGCACTGGATCTCGACAACTGTATCCGTCCGATGATCACCAGAGGTACGTACAAAAATCTGGAGTTTGTCGTAGTGGAAAATAACAGTACCGATCCGAAGACTTTTGAATATTACGAAAAGATCCAGAAAGAATTTCCGCAGGTTCATGTGGTGCGATGGGAGCGGGAGTTCAACTATTCTGCCATCAATAACTTTGGCGTAAGACATGCGAAAGGCGAATATCTTCTGTTCATGAACAATGATATTGAGCTGATCGCAGAGAATTTCGTGGAAGAAATGCTTGGCTTCTGCCAGAGAGAAGACGTAGGTGCCGTCGGCGCCAGACTTCTTTATGAAGACGATACCATCCAGCACGCAGGTGTTGTAGTTGGCTTTGGCGGTATCGCAGGCCATACGTTCATCGGTCTTCACAAGGCAGAAAACAGCTATTTCCACCGTGCGATGTGCGCGCAGGATTATTCTGCCGTGACAGCCGCATGTATGATGAGCAAAAAATCTGTCTTTGATACAGCGGGCGGTTTTTCAGAAGAGCTGGCTGTTGCATTCAACGACATTGATTATTGTATGAAAGTCCGCGCGCAGGACAAATTAGTGGTATACGCACCGTATGCAGTGCTTCATCACTATGAGTCCAAATCCAGAGGTCTTGAGGATACTCCGGAGAAGATCGCGCGATTTAACCGGGAGATCGCGACATTTGCGAAAAAATGGCCAGAGATCCTGGCAAACGGAGATCCGTATTACAATCCGAACCTGACTCTCAGAAAATCCAATTTTGCCCTGAGAGATCTGAAGAAAGAGAAGATCGGAGAACCGTACAAACTGGAGGTTTCTCTGGAAGATTAATTATTTGGAAGGAAACGTATGCAGGCACGTACAACCATTATTATTCCAAACTATAACGGTCTGAATTTTATGGAGCCTTGTTTCGAGGCGCTGGAAAAACAGACCACAAAAAATTATAAGATCCTGGTGGTGGACAATGGTTCTACCGACGGCAGTGTAGAATGGTTAAAGGAACATGAGATCCCGTCCATTTTCCTGCCGGAGAACACCGGGTTTACAGGTGCTGTCAATGTGGGAATCAAGGCGGCGGACACCCCTTATGTCCTGCTTCTCAACAATGACACGAAAGCAGAACCGCGTTTTGTAGAAGCACTGGAGCGTGCCATCGGTCGCTCGGATAAAATCTTTTCCGTAAGTGCAAAGATCCTCCAGATGTATCAGCCGGAGTTGATGGATGATGCGGGGGATATGTACAGTGTGCTGGGCTGGGCATACCAGAGAGGTGTGGGACGGTCCGAAAAACTTTACAACAAACCGCGCAAAGTGTTCTCTGCCTGTGCCTGTGCTGCTATTTACCGCCGTGATGTCTTTGAAAAAATGGGTTATTTTGACCCGATGCATTTTGCATATCTGGAAGACATTGATGTGGGATACCGTGCAAAACTGTACGGATATGACAATATCTATTGTCCGGATGCAGTGGTTCATCATGTGGGAAGCGGTACCAGTGCAGAAGGCAACCGCTACAGTGCGTTCAAAGTGCGGCTGGCAGCGAGAAACAATGTATATCTGAATTATAAAAATATGGGAACCTGGCAGATGGTTCTTAATTTCCCATGCCTTGCAGCGGGCATCGCGGTAAAATATATGTTTTTCAAGAAGCGTGGATTTGGAAAAGAATACCTTTCCGGTCTCATGGAAGGCATAAAAACCAGAAAACAGTGCAGAAAAGTTCCGAATCTTCCGAACCGTCTGAAGGAAGAGATGAAGATCCAGATGGAGCTGATCTGGGGAACGATCCTCTATATTTACGAATTTGGCCGCCGCCAGATGGCAAAAATAGCCAAATCTTAATAAAACTCACAGATTTTTAAGAAATCGTTTATATGCAAATCCGTTTGTTTCGTGTATACTAATTATGATGGAATCATTCTGTGACGGATGATTCCCCGAAACAAAGGATTGAAGATATAATTGGTGATACAATATGATTAAAGATAATCAGTCAAGCCTGAACCGTCTTCATGTGGTGCTGGATGCGTGTGTGACCACATTCTCTTACCTGTTTGCATGGTACATCGTCATCGGAAGCGGCTGGGCACAGATGCTTGGAAATAAAACACTGGGTGCAGATTTCTATTTTGCAGCCTTGATTTTTATTGTTCCGGGCTACTTGCTTTTATATTCCTTTTTTAATCTTTACACACCGAAGCGTGTGCTTGGACGAAGGAATGAATTTGGCAAAATATTAAAAGCGAATACGATTGGTCTTCTGGTTTTCGGTCTGGTTCTGTATCTCGGACGAAAGAATCCATACCTGTTCAACTTCTCTCAGAGACTGGTTGTCTATTTCTATGTGATCAACGTGATCCTGATCACGGCGGAACGCAATGCGATCCGCATCGTGCTCAGATCCATGCGTTCGAAAGGATATAACCAGAAACACATTCTTCTGGTCGGTTATTCCGATGCGGCGAGAGGATTTATCGACCGTGTCCGTTCCAATCCGGAATGGGGCTATCAGATCCGTGGTATTTTAGACGACAACCATGAACGGGGAACGGAGTACAATGGTATGAAGATCATTGGCACTCTGGAAGACCTGACATATATTTTAGAGCAGAACTCTCTGGATGAGATTGCGATCACACTGAGCCTGAGTGAATACGAAAAGCTCCGTCACATCGTAAACTTGTGTGAAAAGTCGGGAGTTCATACAAAATTTATCCCGGATTACGGCAATGTGATCCCGACAGTTCCGTATACGGAAGATCTGCTGGGAATGCCTGTGGTCCATATCCGACATGTACCGCTCAATGGTCTGCTCAATGCGACGATGAAACGAGTGGTGGATGTTTTTGGTGCGATTGTAGCGATTATTTTATTTTCTCCGATCATGCTGGTGGTGGCGATCACGATCAAGCTGACTTCTCCAGGACCGATCATTTTCTGTCAGGAGCGAGTGGGTCTTCACAATCGACCGTTTAAGATGTACAAATTCCGTTCCATGACGGTGCAGGATCCGAATAAAGAAAAGATGAGATGGACGACGCCGGGTGATTCGCGTGTTACTCCGATCGGAAAGCTCATCCGTAGCACCAGCATCGACGAAACTCCGCAGTTTTTCAATGTACTGTTTGGAGATATGAGTCTGGTGGGTCCGCGTCCGGAACGCCCGTTTTTCGTTGAAAAGTTTAAAGAAGAAATCCCGCGTTATATGATCAAGCATCAGGTTCGTCCGGGCATTACCGGCTGGGCGCAGGTCAACGGCTACCGTGGAGACACCTCGATTATCAAGCGAATCGAGCATGACCTCTATTATATCGAGAACTGGTCTCTGGGATTTGACTTTAAGATATTATTTTTGACTGTATTTAAGGGATTTATCAATAAAAACGCATATTAAGACGAGGATAAACGAATGAATTATGATGATGAATTAGAACGTGCAAGGGCCAAACGAAGCCGTAAACGTACCAACAATACGGCTGCTCGTACGACTGCGGCGAATCATGCAAACCAGACCGTTCAGTCTGCAAACAGTGCTCGTGCCACTTATCGCAGAAGAAAGAAAAAAAATAAAACGAAAAAGATCATTCTGATTGTGATCCTGGTTCTGTTTGCGGTACTTGCGGCAGCGGGAATTGGTATATACAAGTATTTTGACAGCAAAGTGGAAAACATGGATCAGGTAGACTTTAAAGTCCCGGAGGTTGAGAACGTCAACATTACGGAAGAGAAGCGAGAGCAGATGGAGAAAGGCTTCCTGACCGTGGCAGTGTTTGGCGTGGATTCTCGTGATAACGCACTGGGAAAAGGAAACCAGTCAGACGTGATCATGATCGCAAACCTGAACCGTGAGACAGGCGAGATTAAGCTGGTGTCTGTTTTCCGTGACACTTACTTAAATGTTTCTGATAAAAATACTTACAACAAGATCAATGCAGCGTATGCGTCCGGAGGTCCGGAGGCGGCTGTAAAAGCGATCAATAAAAACCTGGATCTGAACATCACGCATTATGCAACCTTTAACTGGAAGGCTGTAGCGACCGTGATCAACATTCTCGGCGGCGTGGAAATTGATATCAGCAAACCGGAGTTCTACTATATCAATGCGTTTATTACTGAAACGGTAGAGGGTACCGGAATCGGTTCTGTACACTTGAAGGCTCCGGGGGTTCATAATTTAGATGGCGTACAGGCAGTTGCATACGGACGTCTTCGTTTGATGGACAGTGACTATGCACGTACCGAGCGTCAGCGTATTATTTTAGCAAAGGCGTTTGAGAAACTGAAAAAGGCAGATCTGACAACACTGAACAGTGTGGTTGGTCATGTCATGGAGATGAGTGCGACCAATATCAAGTGGGAAGAACTTCTTTCTCTTGCAAGCGGCATCAGCAAGTATCATCTTGGTGAGACAACCGGTTTCCCGGCAGCCCGCGGTGAAGTTAAGATTAAGATTGGAAGCAATAAACTTTCCTGCGTTGTTCCGCAGACTTTAGAGAGCAACGTAGTCAGTCTCCACAACTTCTTGTTTGGCGAAGAAAATTATGAACCGTCAGCGAAAGTAAAAGAGATCAGCGCGAAGATCGCAGAAGTCAGCGGTCTTGCGATAGCAGCAGAAGAGGCTGGCAGCGTAGCGGTGGACCAGGGATATATTCCTAAGGCTACAACCGCAGCGCCAACTCCGGCTGAGACAAAGAAAGAAACAGAATCCGAAAACACAGTGGAGACTTCTGCAACGGAAACAGCGGAAGCGTCCAGCGAGGGTGAATCCGAATCTGCAGGTGAGAGCGAGTCTGAGTCTGAATCCATTGTAGAGTCCGGCTCTGCAGCAGAGTCTGAACCGGAATCGGATGCTCCGTTATGGCCGGGTATCAACAATGGTACAGGCATGGGACCTGGAAGCACAGCGTCCACAACAGAAACATTAAGACCGGGCGGTCCGACTTCAGCAGCGAAACCGACAGAAAGCAATGGTCCGGGCAGTGCGCCGGAGATTCCAGAGGCGACAACCTCCGCAGGTCCGGGCGGTGTTCCGGCATCCGGAAACCATACCTCTGTGACGATCTCTCCGACAAAACCGGGCAGTTCTACCGAGGAACCGTCTGCAAGCGCTCCTGGAACAAGCAAACCGTCTGCGGCAGCTCCGGATGGAACCAGTGCAGCAGCCAATGCACCGGGATCTGCAGCTCCGGCTCCGTCTTCTCCGGCAGATACATTGATCTCCGAAAGCGGAAATGGCCCTGCATCACAGGCGACCAGCGCAGCTCCTGGTATGTAATGCTTAAAATTTGATCGAACATGTATAAAGAAAAAAGCCCTGAGGCACTCAAATTTCAAGATTGAGTATCTCAGGGCTTTCTCTGTTAGTTCTCTACATATCATCTCTGCGTGTTTTCATGATCGGAAGCTGTTCACGAATAGAAGCCACTTCATCCAGATCGATCGTTGTGATCGCCATGCCTTCTTTTTCATCCATGTGGCTCAGAACCGTTCCCCACGGATTTACCACCATGGAATTACCCCATGCATGGTAGGATGCGGACAGATCGCGGGCCGGAGAAGTTCCGATCATAAACACCTGGTTGTCAACTGCACGGCCGCGGTGCATGATCTCCCAGTGAGCAGGACCTGTTGTCATGTTAAATGCTGCCGGAACGAGGATCACCTGAGCGCCGCGAATGGACATCTGGCGGGCAATCTCTACAAAACGGCAGTCAAAGCAGATGCAAAGTCCCATCTTGCCAAATTCTGTATTAAATACAGTAACGGAATTTCCTGCTGTCAGAGTGTCGGACTCTTTAAAACACTGACCGCCTTTTACATCGATATCAAATAAATGCACCTTGCGGTGTTTTGCAATCTGATTTCCCTCACGGTCAAACACATAGGCAGTGTTGTACACGTTGCCTTCTTCGTCCACTTCCGGAATGGAACCGGCAGACAGGTAAACGTGGAACTGTTTCGCCAGTGCGGAAAGCTTCGTCCAGCATTCTCCTCCATCCTTTTCTGCATAGACCGGGAAATTTGGTGTCTCGTACGGACAGTTGAACATCTCCGGAAGGCAGATCAGATCAGCACCCTCCGCCACGGCTTTTTCAAACAGCGGAGCCAGCACTTCAATATTTTTTTCTTTATCAGCATAGACGTGAGTCTGAAGCTGGGCAACAGTCATTTTCATGGCAAAAAACCTCCATATAAAACATTATTACGTTTAGTTTAAAGGGAAAAGCAGGGAATGTCAATGGACTTGCGCGAGGCAGAGAAATGTGATAGGATTCCCAAGAAGGAAGGAGGCGCAAACTGTGACATTGAATCTGCCGTACAGCAATACCACATTAAATATTATATGGAAGATCATGAATGGACAGATGCCTTGCCTGTTTAGGGAGTGGACAGGATTGTACTGTCCGGGCTGCGGCGGTACTCGTGCGGCGAAGGCTTTGCTGCAGGGAAAGCTGGCGATCAGTTTTTTCTACCATCCGCTGATCCTCTACGTTGTGATTGTTGCAGGGATGTTTGCTGTTTCCGGTCTCCTTTATATAAAAACAAAAAATCCCAAGTTCCGTTTGCATTTTGATAATAAATATGCATACATCGGAATTGGGATCATTGTCGTAAATTTTGCAGTTAAAAATTATCTGCTGATATTTGAAGGCGTAGATCTGCTGCGTGCGCTGCCGCCTGTATGATCAAAGCCTAATGGGTAAATTTTTCTGCCTGGGCAGCCATTTCATTTTGCACCTGTTCAAAAATCTGATTGAACATGACGATATTTTCCGGATCCTTTAACAGTTCGGTGAGCCACATGGAGTAGCAAAATTCGACTACACCGAGAATAATGGCGGTCACACCGAGGACAACTGCTGTGACAGCCGTTCTGGTCATCGGTTCTCCCTTCTTGGAAATAATGGCGATGGAGATCGCTCCGACGCCGAGGATGATGCAGGACGGAAAATTGAAGCAGCAGAGATTTAATAAAGCAAAAATACCGCTGCAAAGAGCTGCTGTCGCAAAGCCATTTTTCTTTTTCGGAGTCCGGCTGTAAGGATTGTACGGGTTTCTATATGGTTCATTCGGATTCTGTCCGTTGTTCCACGGGTTCTGATTCTGGTTTTCAAATTCGGTCAAAATAATCCTCCTAACACGATAAAACAATGATAAAAGTCAAAAATAATCATAACATGAAAGAAAATGGTTGTCTATATTTAAGTTGCACAACTGAACGCTTTGAATTATAATGTTTCACAGGACAGAGAAGGAGCAGACTATGGACATTTTAGCATTACTAACAAGTGAACTGGGAGTCGGACGCAGTCAGGTGGAAGCTGCTGTGAAGCTGATCGACGAAGGAAATACGATCCCGTTCATTGCCAGATATCGAAAGGAAGCGACCGGATCGTTAAATGATGAGGTGCTTCGAAATCTCGATGAAAGATTAAGATATTTAAGAGGTCTGGAGGAGCGCAAGTCTCAGGTTCTCTCTTCTATTGAGGAGCAGGGAAAGCTGACAGAGGACTTGAAAAAGAAGATCGAAGCAGCCCAGACCATGGTAGCGGTCGAAGATTTATATCTTCCGTACCGTCCGAAGAGAAAAACAAGAGCCAGTGTGGCAAAAGAAAAAGGATTAGAACCGCTTGCAGATCTGATCCTGCTCCAGATGACGAAGAAACCGTTGGAAAAAGAGGCAGAGGCGTATGTTTCTGAGGAGAAAAATGTCAAGACGGTCAAAGAGGCCATCGACGGAGCGAAAGATATTCTTGCAGAACGGATTTCCGAGGAAGCGAAGTACCGTACTTATATCCGGAAAACCACTTTGGAAGAGGGAACCATTACCTCTGAAGCAAAGGATGACAAGGCAGAATCCGTGTACGAGATGTATTATCACCATGAAGAGCTGATCAAAAAATGTGCCGGACACCGTGTGCTGGCGCTGAACCGTGGTGAGAAAGAAAAGATCCTTACGGTAAAGATCGCAGCACCGACAGAAAAGATTCAGATGTACCTGGAGAAGCAGGTCGTGATCCGTGAGAATCCGGTGACGACTCCGGTATTAAAAGAAGTGATCGCAGACAGTTACAGCCGCCTGATCGCTCCGGCTATCGAGCGTGAGGTGCGCAATGAGCTGACAGAAAAGGCAGAAGATGGCGCGATCAAGGTATTTGGAAAGAACTTAGAGCAGCTTTTGATGCAGCCCCCGATTTCAGGACGTGTGGTTCTGGGCTGGGACCCGGCGTTCCGTACCGGATGTAAGCTGGCAGTTGTTGATGCGACTGGAAAGGTGCTGGATACCGTGGTCATTTATCCGACCGCGCCTCAGAATAAAGTGGCTGATGCAAAAAAAGTATTAAAGAAGCTGATCGATAAATATCAGATTTCCCTGATTTCAGTAGGAAACGGAACGGCTTCCCGTGAGTCGGAACAGATCATTGCAGAGTTTCTGAAAGAGATTCCGAATCGTGTGCAGTACATTATTGTAAATGAAGCAGGTGCTTCCGTGTATTCTGCAAGCAAACTGGCGACAGAAGAGTTCCCGAACTTCGATGTGGGACAGAGAAGTGCAGTCTCCATTGCGAGAAGACTGCAGGATCCGCTGGCAGAACTGGTAAAGATCGATCCGAAATCCATCGGTGTCGGTCAGTATCAGCACGACATGAACCAGAAGCATTTGAGTGAGGCTCTGGGAAATGTAGTCGAGGACTGTGTAAATAAAGTAGGTGTGGATCTGAATACGGCTTCTGCATCACTTTTGGAGTATATTTCCGGTATTTCAAAAACCATTGCCAAAAACATTGTCGCGTACCGTGAGGAAAACGGAGCGTTCCAGAATCGTAAGCAGCTTTTAAAGGTGGCGAAGCTGGGACCGAAAGCCTTCGAGCAGTGCGCAGGATTTATGCGAATCGCAAACGGAAGCAATCCGCTTGATGCGACCAGTGTCCATCCGGAGAGTTATGATGCTGCCGTTCAGGTGCTGAAGCGCTTGGGCTTAGAGCTGGAAGCCATCGGAACAGAAGCGATGAAAGGCATCGCCAAGAAAGCCGGAGATATCAAAAAGCTGGCGAAAGAATTGGGAATTGGCGAAGAAACTCTGAGAGATATCTTGAAAGAGCTGGAAAAACCGGCCCGTGACCCGCGTGAAGAGATGCCAAAACCAATTTTACGAACCGATGTGCTGGATATGAAGGATTTGAAACCGGGCATGATCCTGAAAGGAACTGTCCGCAATGTCATCGACTTTGGTGCATTCGTGGATATCGGTGTGCATCAGGACGGACTGGTACACATTTCCGAGATGTCCAGAAAGTTCATCAGGCACCCGCTTGAAGCTGTGAGCGTAGGAGACATTGTTGAGGTGAAAGTCCTCGCCGTGGAGTCTGCGAAAAAGCGGATCTCTTTAACAATGAAGTTATAAAATAAGAGGTGATAAAGACAAATGAGTATCAATAAAGACCCAATGGAAACGAAAAAACTGAGAGAAGCCATGGAAACTTCTGAGGGTATGGAAATCAAAGTGACCATGACTGCCCAGCATCTGTTTACGTATTCCATGTACAATTCTTACAATGGCGGAAAACTGATCTTCAGTGTGGTGTTTACACTGGCTTGGATCGTGATCCTGTTTGCGACCTGGAATATGGAGCAGTCTGTATGGCACCAGAAGCTGCTGATGACATTCTGTATCCTGATCTTCCCGGTACTCCAGCCGTATTTACTCTGGAACAGCACAAAGAAGCAGGCCAAGACCATCGGTTTCTCTACCCCGGTAACCATCAAACTGGCGCACAACCACATCTACATTGAGCAGGCAGGTCACTGCGGCGACTTTGAGTGGGCGCGTATCAAACGCTTTGTCCGCATCAAATCCATGTTCATCATGGACATGGGCTATGGACGCGGCTATCTGATCCCGAATGAAAGCATTCAGGGCAGAGAACAGGAACTGGTAGACATGGTGAAGAAACAGCTTCCGGAAACAAAAACGAAAGGATTGAAAGCATTCGCATGATAAAAGAAAGCTTTTGCCCAGAAGAAACATATGCACTTGGAAAGAGTCTCGGTGAGGCGGCAAAACCGGGCGACGTGATCTGCCTGAACGGAGATCTCGGCGTGGGAAAAACCGTATTTACCCAGGGATTTGCAGCAGGTCTTGCGATCACAGAACCGGTAAACAGCCCGACCTTTACTATCGTGCAGGAATATCATGACGGAAGAATCCCGCTGTATCATTTTGACGTATATCGTATCGGCGATATCAGCGAGATGGACGAAGTGGGATACGAAGATTATTTCTTCGGAGAAGGTGTATGCCTGATCGAGTGGTCCAACCTGATCGAAGAGATCCTCCCGGACCATATGACTTCCGTTACCATTGAAAAGGATCTCCAGAAGGGATTCGACTACAGAAAAATAACCGTGGAGGAAAGATAAGATGCGTATTTTAGCAATTGAAAGCTCCTCTTTAGTAGCCTCTGTCGCTATCGTGGAAGACGGTGTGACACTGGCAGAATATACAGCGAATTTTAAAATGACTCATTCTCAGACACTGCTCCCGATGATCGATTCTATGGTGAGCCTGTTTGGCATTGATCTTGCGACTGTGGATGCCATCGCAGTATCCGGCGGTCCTGGCTCTTTTACCGGTCTCCGCATCGGTTCCGCGACAGCCAAAGGCCTCGGTCTGGCGCTTGACAAACCGCTGATCCACGTTCCGACACTGGACGGAACTGCTTACAATCTGTACGGTGCCAAAGGACTGATCTGTCCGATCATGGACGCAAGAAGAAATCAGGTTTATACAGGAATCTACCGCTTTGAGCAGGATTTTGAAGTGATCATGGAACAGGATGCCATGGATATGGCTGAGCTGATCGAGAAATTAAATTCTATGGGAGAGCGTGTGATCTTCCTTGGAGACGGAGTTCCGGTTCATGAAAATAAGATTCGTGAGCTTATGAAGGTTCCGTTTGATTTTGCGCCGGCACATATGAACCGCCAGCGCGCAGCCGCTGTTGCATCACTCGGAGCTGTGTATTTTGCAGAGGGCAGGACAGAAACAGCCGCAGAGCATGGTCCGGACTATTTAAGAAAATCTCAGGCCGAGCGTGAGCGTGAAGAACGCGAGGCGGCAAAATAATTATGATGACAACAGTACGTAAAATGACAGCCGACGATGTGGCAGCACTAGCAGAACTGGAACGGATCTGCTTTTCTGATGCATGGTCGGAGAATATAGTTCGTGATCTGACAGACAGCAGCTGGGATGAGGTCTGGGTGCTGGAGGCAGAAACGATCCTTGGCTATATCAATTATCGATTTATCGCCGGCGAGGGGGAACTGATGCGCATTGCAGTTCTTCCGGAACAGCGCGGTCATGGATATTCCAGAAAACTGATGGATGTGATGATGAATGCAGCAGCTCAGAATCAGATCACAGATCTGACGCTGGAAGTCCGCGCCGGAAATGAACCGGCCATCGGTCTCTACAAAGCGTATGGTTTTGTGGAAGAAGCGGTACGTAAAAATTATTATCACAATCCGACCGAGGATGCCCTGATCATGTGGCTTCGCGGTCTCCCAAGCATTCCCACTTAAAAAACGCCGTATTTCCGCTATAATGTAAGAGCAGTGGATACCCCTTGAAACCATGGGGGTAAATACAAGAGGCGAAAGGTGAGGATAAGATGAGAAAATACGGAAAAAACGGGCAGCTGAAGTCAGTTGTCTGCAACCAGTGCGGAAAAAGTCTGGCAGTCAAAGACGGAATTGTCCGGGAGGGCGCAGTTTTGGTCAACCACGCATGGGACTATTTTTCTGAAAAAGACGGAGAAGTCCATCATTTCGATATCTGCGAATCATGCTATGACGATATGACCAGTCAGTTCAAGATTCCGGTCGATGTGGAAGAACAGACGGAATTAATTTAATCATTTCAAAACAGAACCATTGAGAGGGGACAGCAAAAATTGGAAAATGCTGTTCCCTCTCTTGCATATTACAGAGCAGTTATGTTATGATTCAAACTGGAATAGTTTTGAAATAAAGAAATGAGGTCATTTTCATGTTAGATATTTGTTTACTGGGTACCGGAGGTATGCAGCCGCTTCCGTATCGCTGGCTGACATCCATGATGGCCCGCTGTGACGGCAGCAATCTGCTGATCGACTGTGGCGAGGGAACGCAGGTCGCATTAAAAGAGAAAGGCTGGAGCCCGAAGCCGGTGGATATTATGTTGTTTACACATTACCATGCGGATCATATCAGCGGTCTTCCGGGATTCCTTTTGACTATGGGAAATGCAGAGCGCACCGAACCGGTACTTCTTGTAGGTCCGAAAGGTTTGGAGCGCGTAGTAAACGCACTTCGCATGATCGCGCCGGAACTTCCGTTTGAACTTAGATTTTACGAGCTGTCTGATCCGAGAGAGCAGATCAAAGTCGGTCCGTATGTGATCGATGCATTCCGTGTGAACCACAATGTGGTATGTTACGGATACCGGATCTCCATTCCGAGAAATGGAAAATTTGATGTGGAGCGTGCAAAAGCGCAGGAAATCCCGCAGAAATTCTGGAGTCGTCTGCAGAAGGGCGAGGTGATCGAATTTGAGGGCCGTACCCTGACACAGGATATGGTTCTTGGAGAAAAGCGCCGCGGTCTTTCCGTGACATACTCTACAGATACCAGACCGGTTCCGGTCATTGCAGAGTATGCGAAAGACTGTGATCTTTTTATTTGCGAAGGCATGTACGGAGAAAAAGAAAAAGCAGCCAAGGCAAGAGAGTACAAGCACATGACATTCCAGGAAGCTGCCAAGTTAGGAAAAGAGGCCAATCCGAGAGAAATGTGGCTGACCCATTACAGCCCGTCCCTCATGCGCCCGGAAGAATATCTGAACGAAGTGCGTGAGATTTTCCCGCGCATTAAGACAGCGAGAGATGGCTGGTCCATGGAGCTGGGCTTTGACGAAGATTAAGAGAGAGGTCTGTAAGATATGAAAATTCACAAAATCGAAGAGGATGTTTATATCCTCGCCATTGAAAGCTCTTGTGATGAGACTGCGGCTTCCGTTGTAAAAAACGGCCGTGAAGTCTTATCCAACGTGATTTCTTCCCAGATCGACCTTCATACATTATACGGAGGCGTGGTTCCGGAAATCGCGTCCAGAAAACATATTGAAAAAATCAATCAGGTAATTCAGGCAGCGTTAGATGAAGCGCACATGACATTGGACGAGATGACTGCGATCGCAGTCACATACGGTCCGGGTCTGGTGGGTGCCCTTCTGGTTGGTGTGGCGGAAGCGAAGGCGATCGCATACGCAGCAAAGAAACCGCTGGTCGGTGTACACCATATTGAAGGTCATGTGTCTGCAAACTTTATCGAGCATCCGGATCTGGAGCCGCCGTTTGTATGCCTGATCGTATCCGGCGGACATACACATTTGGTGATCGTAAAAGATTACGGCGAGTTTGAGATCATCGGCCGTACCATGGACGATGCAGCCGGAGAGGCATTTGACAAAGTTGCCCGTGCAGTCGGACTCGGATATCCGGGCGGTCCGAAGGTGGACAAGGCTGCAAAAGAAGGAAATCCGCATGCAATGGAATTTCCGCGTGCAAAAGTGGGCGGTTCTGCATATGATTTCAGCTTCAGCGGTATGAAATCAGCAGTATTAAACTACATCAACCAGTGTGAAATGAAGGGTGAGACCATCAATGTTCCGGATCTGGCAGCTTCCTTCCAGAATGCGGTTGTAGAGGTTCTTGTATCCCGCGCTGTGGCAGCCGCAAAAGAATACGGTTACGGAAAGCTTGCGATCGCAGGCGGTGTGGCTTCCAACTCTGCGCTTCGTGCAGGTATGAAGGAAGCATGTGAAAAAGAAGGAATCAAATTCTACTATCCGTCCCCGATCTTCTGTACAGACAATGCAGCCATGATCGGTGCGGCAGCGTATTACGAATACATCAACGGTGCGAGAGCCGGATGGGATCTGAATGCGGTTCCGAACTTGAAACTGGGAGAGCGTTAATATGTTCCAAACAGCAGCGATTGTCTTGGCGGCCGGTCAGGGAAAGCGTATGCAGTCTGCCGTTGCCAAACAGTTTTTATTATTAAATGGTGAGCCGGTCGTGTGTCATTCTCTGCGTGCATTTGAAAAAAGTGATGTGGAGACAGTCATTCTCGTAACCGGAGCTGATGAAATCCAGTATTGTAAAGAAGAGATCGTAGAGAAATACGGTTTTAAGAAAGTATCTGCGATCGTGGCAGGCGGAAAAGAACGCTATCATTCTGTATATGAAGGGCTTTCTGCATTGTCAGGCGTATTGGAACCGGATGGGATTGTTCTGATCCACGATGGAGCCCGCCCGATGATCACGCAGGAGATCATTGTGCGCACGATGGATGCGGCGAAAGAATACGGGGCGTGTGTTGCGGCAATGCCGGTAAAAGATACGATCAAAGTGGCAGATACCGACGGCTTCGCAGCGGAGACATTGGACCGCAGTACACTCTGGCAGATCCAGACACCGCAGACATTTACATATGAACTGGTATACCGTGGATACAAAAAGCTTTTGTCGGATGAAGCATACCAAAAGGGCGTTACCGATGATGCCATGGTTGTAGAGTCCATGTGCGGAGGTCAGGTGAAATTGGTAGAAGGAAGCTACGAAAATATCAAAGTTACGACTCCGGAAGATATGATCGTAGCGGAAAGCTTCCTGAAAAGAAGGATCGTATAATTTTCGACACAATTGATACAATTTTAGTAAAAAGAGCTGTTTTTACGTGATAAAGCGTGAAAAAGAGGCTCTTTTTACATATGAAAGAATGGCGAAAAACCTTGTAAATACAAGGGAAAACGCCATAATAAGAGGAAGTGTGGAACCGGTATTTTCAAGAATGTAGCAAAAAATGAAAAAACTTTGAAAAAAACGCTTGACAAAACCGAGAATGTGGAATAAAATGCAGAAGTACGTTTGAGAGAACGCTTGGAGAGATATCGAAGTGGTCATAACGAGGCGGTCTTGAAAACCGTTTGTCCGAAAGGGCGCGTGGGTTCGAATCCCACTCTCTCCGTTAACTGTAGCGCGGAGCTGAGCAAGATGAGTTCCCGGTACAGAATTACATATCGGATTCCGAAAGGAATGTGGATCAACCAGATGCAGAAGTACCCAAGTGGTTGAAGGGGCTCCCCTGGAAAGGGAGTAGGTCGTTAGTAGCGGCGCGAGGGTTCAAATCCCTCCTTCTGCGTTCGACTGAAAACGAAGCAAAAAACTTCGAAAAAAGTTGAAAAAAGTTGTTGACAAGCGAAAAAAGCTGTGATATAGTAATCTGGCTGTCGCGAGAAACGACAACAAAGAACCTTGAAAACTGAACAGTATGTAAAACCCTGAAAATTCTTATAAAAATGGCCTAATGGTTTGGGCCATGAATGAGAACATTCAGAACATTCACGATAAAAGCTTTACAGCGCATGCTTGCATGCATTGGAAAGCTGAACGTGAACGAGCGAGACGAGAGTCTCGCGAGTATAACCTAAAACAACAGTAGAACGGTTTAAAACTAGCCAAGCTAAGTTTTGAACTGGGATAAACTTTAACATGAGAGTTTGATCCTGGCTCAGGATGAACGCTGGCGGCGTGCCTAACACATGCAAGT
>SVDR01000034.1 GCA_015057755.1 Lachnoclostridium sp. | reverse complement strand
ATATGGTGAGTATATTTTGAAAAAAATCCTAGAATAATAGGTGTTTCCGCAAAGGACCATCGAATTACGCCGGCACTTAGGCTCTGTCCTTTAGAGCCTTAGTACCGCTGCGTAATTCACTGAACGCGAGTGTGTCCTTGCGGAAATTCCTATTATCTAGGACTTTTTTGTTTTAAAATTTACTCAACTAAATCTCTATTTACTTTCCTGCACCTCGCTGCACAGCCTTCACCACTTCCATGATTGGAATGATCATGATCGCCAGACCCAGAGCCATCAGATACTCCGGAAGAGCAATCGGAGTAAATTCAAACGCCTTAGCAAGGAACGGAACTTCAATCACAGCCGTTGTCAAAATAAAGGACACGATCATTGCTCCGTAAAGGAACTTGTTGTGTGTCTTCATGCGGAAAATGGAACCGCGACGGCTTCTCATATTGAGCGAATGGAAAATCTCGACCATGGATAAAGTCAGGAATGCCATGGTAGTTCCGTCTTTGCTGTTGACGAATTCCCACACACCGCTCTCGTAATAATGACCGAGAAGATAAGAGATCATGACAAGGACCGTAACGATGGCTCCCTGGAAGAATACGTCAAATGCCATACCTCCTGCAAAGATTCCCTCTTTGGAATCACGTGGAGCTCGTTTCATGATATCAGATTCGCTCTGTTCCATTCCGAGTGCCAGAGCCGGGAAACAATCTGTGATCAGGTTGATCCAGAGCAGATGAACTGGTTCCAGAATTGTAAATCCAAGAAGTGTTGCGAAAAAGATGGACAATACTTCGGATAAGTTCGATGCTAAAAGGAACTGGATCGCCTTACGGATATTATCATAAATTCTTCGTCCCTCTTCAACAGCAGAAACAATGGTCGCGAAGTTATCATCCGCAAGAACCATGTCTGCCACATTCTTTGTTACATCAGTACCTGTAATTCCCATTCCGATACCGATATCCGCACTCTTGATGGACGGGGCATCATTCACTCCGTCTCCTGTCATCGCAGTAACCATACCCTTGACTTTCCAGCCGTTGACGATTCGCACTTTGTGTTCCGGCTGAACACGGGCATAAACGGAAAACTGTTCTATCTTTTCATTAAACTCTTCGTCACTCATATCGTTGAGCATGGAACCGGTAATCGCCTGGCTTGCATCTTTTATGATTCCAAGCTCCATAGCAATGGCAACTGCAGTATCTTTATGGTCACCTGTGATCATGATCGGGCGGATTCCTGCATCACGACACTTTGCGATCGCAGTTTTTACTTCCGGACGAACCGGGTCGATCATGCCCGATAAACCGATGTATGTGAGATCCTGCTCCAGATATTCCGGACTGAAATCTGACGGTTTCTCATTCCAGACACGCTCCGCAGCACAGAGAACACGCAGTGCACGGTCTGCCATTGCCTTATTACTCTTTAATATATCGTCACGGATTCGGGCTGTCATCGGAACAACCGAACCGTTTACATAGGCCTTTGTGCATTTTTTCAGAACTTCATCCGGAGCGCCTTTGGTGAACTGAATCCAGTTTCCGGATTTTTCGTGCACCGTAGACATCATCTTACGCATGGAATCAAATGGCGCTTCTCCAATTCGGACGTATGCAGCCTTTAACTGATCTTTCGGGAAACCATTTTTATTGGCATCATTGACCAATGCGCACTCCGTCGGTTCACCAACCGCATCTTTTGTCTCTGCATCCAGCTCCGCATCGGAACAGAGCGCCATGGCAATTACCAATTTCTTCTCGTCACCCGAAACATGATCCACTACTGTCATCTTATTCTGAGTCAGTGTACCGGTCTTATCCGAGCAGATGATCTGCGTACATCCAAGGGTTTCTACCGCCGTCAGCTTTCGGATGATCGCATTCCTGCGTGACATATTGGTCACACCAATGGAAAGCACGATCGTGACAACTGCCGCCAGACCTTCCGGAATCGCAGCAACAGCCAGAGAAACAGCTACCATAAAGCTGTCTAAAATCGTATCGCCTGTAATTCCCTCCGGTGTACCGAATGCTCGTGTGATTCCCACTGCAAAGATGACCATACTGATACCGACAACAAGAATCGTCAGCATACGGCTCAGCTGGTTCATTTTAATCTGCAGCGGAGTCTCCTCATCCTGAGCCTTCGCCAGCGCATCCGCAATCTTGCCCATCTCAGTGTTCATTCCGGTTCCGGTAACAACCGCGCGACCGCGGCCGTAAACAACTGTAGAGCCCATGTACATCATATTCTTTCTGTCACCCAGCGGCACATCTTTTTCACCGCCAAGTTCCAGCGCCGCTACGATTTTGTTGACCGGAACAGACTCTCCTGTCAGAGCCGCTTCCTCAATCTTCATGCTGGCACTTTCAATAATTCGACCGTCTGCCGGAACAGAATCTCCCGCCTCCAGTACGACCACGTCTCCCGGAACCAGATCCTCGCTCTTTAACACAACCAGCTTTCCGTCACGCAGTACCTTGCTGGTGGCTGCTGCAATTTCCTGAAGTGCTTCGATGGCAGCCTCCGCCTTACTCTCCTGGACAACACCGAGCACAGCGTTGATGATAACTACCGCCATGATAATGATGACATCCGTAAACGCCTCGCCCTCGTACCACGCAGTCACACCTGAGATTGCTGCTGCGACGATTAGAATAATGATCATCGGATCCGACAATTCTTTCATAAACCGACTGAAAAGAGAATCTTTCTTTCCCTCTGTCAGCTTGTTTTTACCAACAGCCGCCAGTCGTTTTTCCGCCTCTTCACTCGTCAGACCGTTCGCCGTTGTGTCCTGCGCCTTTAAGACTTCGTCAATCTTCGACAAATACTCTTGTTTCATGTTCCTCCTCCTTTTCTTAATCTGATCAGCCCAGTATATGATATTCTGCATTTTATCGGAACTGACCTTTTTTATTGAGTTTTTCCAATTTTAGGGAAATCATGCACGGAAGGCACATCTGAATAAATCAAAAAAACGAGCCTCACCCGCAGTTCCCCTTAGGAGCTACAGGTAAGTCTCGTCATAAAAATTCAAGCCAGGAACTATTTTTTCTGTTCCAGTGTTGTTGACTTGACTGCAGCGGCGTGATCTGAGCCGTGCTGACTACTCTCTTACTGATGGGAATATTTTATATAAATTCGCCACCCACGTCAATGCAGCAAGTCGTTAAAAGATTATAAACTTCATTAACACTTTAAGCATGAAGAACGATTTCTCCGCTTTCCAGTGTCTTCTTCACATCGATCACTCTCTGGTTCGCACTGCCCTTCCAGTGAAGTGTCACATCTTTCAGCTCCTCCACAAACGGTCCATCCACCAGCACATCTGCCAGCTTCAGGTATGGAAGATCCTTCACATCATCCCATGTATAGCCTGTATACACCCAGATGGTTTTTTGGGGATACTTTTCGCGGACCTCCTTGATCAGTTCACCAACCTCACCGCGGTTCTGCATATGAAGCGGATCACCGCCGCTGAACGTGATCCCGGAAATATAATCCGGCTCCAGCGCCTCAAACAGCTCCTTCTTGGCAGCTTCATCAAACGGGATCCCTCCGCAGATATCCCATGTGATCGGGTTATGGCAGTTCTTACAGCCGTGGCTGCAGCCTGCCACCCAGAGCACGGTACGGAGGCCGTCCCCGTTGAGCATATCATCTTTTGTTATGTTATGGTATCTCATTACATGCTCTTCCTCTCTGCGATTTCCGCCATTTTCGCATCATTCAGACGGGTGTCACCCTTTACGCGGGAGTAGCTGAGATAACCATTCATACGGTCGATCTTGGTCAGGTTCTTACTTCCACATTTCGGACAAACGTCCATATTCAGCTCCTCATGTCCGCAATCGTCACAGTAAGACAGAGACAGGTTTACACCCTCATAAAATCCCATCTTCATCGCTCTGCGTACCAGAGACTTGATCGCTTCTTTATTGTAATCGATCGGATATTTTACATATTGAATCTTACCGCCGTTGGAAAGCTCCCAGAAACGCTTCTCCAGATCCTGCTTTTCGATCGGAGTAATATCTTCCGTCACGTGGCAGTGGAAACCGTTGCTCACATAATCACGGTCGGAAACATTTTCAATGATTCCGTATTTCTTACGGAACTGTTTTACCTGCAGACCGCAGAGATTCTCCGCCGGTGTCGCGTAGATCGCATACAGATTGCCGTCTGCCTGCTTGAACTCATTGACTCTGTCATTGATATACTGCAGTACTTCCAGTGCAAACTGACCGTCCTCTACCAGAGATTTTCCGTTGTAGAGCTGCTGCAGTTCGTTAAATGCTGTAATGCCAAAGGATGCAGTCGCTGTCTTTAAGAGCGGTTTGATCTTGTCGTGAAGACCAAGATGTCCGCCATAGAAACCGCCTTCACAGTATGCAAGTGGGTTTGTGGATGCGCGCATTTCACCAAGATAAGCATAAGTACGGATATGAATCTTACGGATCAGCTGCAAATAATAATCCAGAACCTCATAGAAATCCTTGCTCTCCTGTCTGGATTTTGCAAGGATCATCGGAAGATGTAAGCTTACAACACCGATGTTGAAACGGCCCACGAATCTCGGCACATCGTTTTCGTCCGCCGGCTCCATTCCACCGCGCTCATACCACGGAGAAAGGAATGCACGGCATCCCATCGGGCTGATGATCTTTCCATATTTTTTGTACATGCTCGCAATGTAGCCTTCACCGGTCAGAGACAGCCAGTCCGGATACATGGTCTTGGAGGAGCACTCGATTCCTGCCTCAAATACATCCTCTAATTCTCCGCCCGGGCCATGAAGCTTCTCATCATATAAAAAGACAACTTTCGGGAACAGAACCGGCTTCTTATGACCTTTTTTGCCCTGTCCGCCTTTTCTCACATTTAACATCGTAATGGTTGCCATCTTTGCAAAACGGCTGGTTCCTGTTCCTGCTGTCATGGTAATAAACGGATAGTCACCGCGGCTGGAAGATACGGAGTTGAACTTGTACTCCCATCCCTGGAATCCCTGCTCCATGTCGCGCTGTACATCTGCCCATGCAACTTCCTCTGCTTTTTCCTGGGAAAGACCAAGACCTAAATATTTTTCAATGTATTTCGCATAGGATTTCTCTGCATACGGTGCCAGGATATTTTCCACACTCGGCACAGTAAATCCACCGTACTGCTGGCTGGCTGCACTGAGTACGATGTCTCCGATCACGTCAAATGCAACATCCAGTGTCTTAGGCTCATTGTACCAGAGGTTACCCATCTCGAAACCGCCTGTCAGCACTTCTTCCACATCGAACAGACAGCAGTTCATGGTATCACGTCTTGCAGACATATCGTGAATGTAAAGATATCCGTCACGACATGCCTGAAGTTCTTCCACTGTCATGAAGAATTTCTGGTACAGGGATTTATTTAACTCGTTGAAGATCAGGCTTCGTTTTGTGGAAACGAGCGCACTGTCTGTATTGCTGTTTTCTTTGTCACCAATGTACATGATGGACTGGGATTTCTTATAAACCTCGTCCAGCATCTGTACGAAATCCTGCTTGTAGTTTCTGTAATCACGATAGCTTTTGGCAACGATCGGATTGACACGCTCTAATGCGCCCTCTACGATGTTGTGCATCTGGGCGATCGGAATCTCCGCCACGTCTAACTGTTCAGCCATTTCTTCCACGAACTGGCAGATAAAATTGATTTCCGCTCTGGAAAATGTGATCATCGCACGGTTCGCAGATTTATTAACAGCCACAACGACCTTCTGAACGTTGAAGTCTTCTCTTGTTCCGTCTTTTTTAATAATCTTGATATCACTACACTTCATGGCGTTCTTCCTCCTGTATTATTTCTGTTGCTTTATGTTCGTTATTATACTCAATCTCTTCGGAATCATCTGTGACATTATCACCTTCAGACTCCACTGCCTCTGCTTCCGCAAGTACAGCAAGCTCTTCATCACTCATCGGAACTCCGTCCTCATTTAACTTCAGATTCAGTTCCTCTTCCACCTCAGACTTGATCTCCTCACGCTGTTCCAGATTCATCTCCGGAAGTTCTACCGTGGAGCTGACACCGAAACGTCTCAAAAACTCTTCGGTTGTCGCAAACAGCGCCGGACGGCCCGGAGCATCCATACGTCCGGCCTCGTAGACCAGGTTGTATTCGATCAGTCTGTTTACCGCATGGTCTGACTTCACACCTCGGATCTTCTCAATATCAGCCTTGGTTACCGGCTGTTTGTAGGCGATGATCGCCAGTGTCTCCATGACAACATCCGTCAGCACCTGCTTTTTCGGAGTTGCAGCCACCTTGATCAGATTGCTGTAAAATCTCGTTCTGGTGGACATCTGATAACTGTCTTCCAGTCTCAGGATCTGCATGCCTCTGTCTTCTTCATCATAACGTTCACGGAGTCGTTCCGCTGCCACTGCCGCCTCCTTTTCCGTCGCCTCAAGCGCCGCTGCCAGCTGTCTGATCTCCACAGACTGCCCCATGGTAAATAACACTGCCTCTACCACGGACTCCTGCTCTTTTAAATCTTCTACTCGCATCAAATTTCCTCCACACTGATTTCCAGTTCACTCTCTTCCCCTTCCGGTTCCAGAGTCTCGATCATCATGTCATCAAACAGATTTTCCTGGGTCAGATGGATCTTTCCAATCTTCATCAGCTCAAGAAGCGCCAGGAACGTTACTACAATTTCAGTTCTGTCTTTTTGTCTTGTTAACATACCGCGGAAGCTGAATTTCCGGTGTTTTCGCGCATAGTCCAGCACAGAATTGATCTTCTCTTCCAGGCTGACCGGTTCTTTTTTGATCGTGCCAAACGTACTGCGGACCGGATCGATCTTGTCCTTCTGACGCTTCATCACAGACTGGAATATCTGCTCTAACTTCGCCAGTGTCACACCGTCCAGCAGCTTGTCCAGATCAACCGGCTGCTCATACTCCTTTACTTCCATCGGTATCGTCGGAGATTTGTAAAAGATCTTTTCCGCATCCATTTCCATATCCTTTAACTCTATGGACATGTATTTGTAAGTCTTGTATTCTAAAAGCCGCGCTACAAGCTCTGCTCTCGGATCTTCCTCTTCCCCTTCTTCATTGACTTCTTTCGGAAGCAGCATACGGGCTTTGATATCCAGCAGTGTCGCAGCCATCACAAGGAATTCGCTGACCACATCTAAAGACTCTTCCTCCATATGGCGGACATACTCCAGGTACTGGTCCGTGATCGTCGCGATCGGAATATCATAAATATTGACTTTATTCTTTTCAATCAGGTGGAGAAGAAGGTCCAAAGGTCCCTCAAACGACTCCAGTTTGTAAGAAAGCTCCATTGTCTACTCCTGCGATTTCTGTCATTACCCCGTCCACATAGAACGGAGCCAATAAATTTCTGGAATTCATAAAAAAGAGTCCCGCAACCGGAACTCTTTTTCCATGATATTGCTATCAAAGTATAGCAGAATTTTAGGCCGATGTAAATAGAAACGAACCTAAATCTAGTTTTTTCCTTTTATGTCGACCACAACAACTTGTGGTTTATCATTAAAGCGAATGTTGATAGAGTGTGTGCCCAATCCACGTCCGACGATCAGTTTTCTTCCATGCACTCCCTCATACAGACCGGCGCACCACGGAAAGAAGAACTGATACTGTGGAGTCATCAGACCTCCCAGAATCGGAAGCTGGATCGTTCCTCCGTGAAAATGACCGGCTAAGGTCAGATCAGCGCCCCATTCTGCATATTCATCAAAAAACATGGGAGAATGTGCAAGCAAAACCGTAAACTTCTCTGTTTCCGGTCTGCCAAGGACCGTTTCTACAAAGCCTTTTTTCATCTTAGGATATCCCGGTTCGTAGTACTCCGGGAGCAGATTCAAGCCGTAAAGGTCAATCTCTTCATCCAGCGCAATCTTCCGGTCAGACAAAAATGTAATGCCCATTTCCGCCAATGCCTGGCGGTATACACGGTATTTATCACCATACGTCTCCTTCTCATTTCTGAGGCGGATCTCATGGTTGCCGTTGGCGCAGATGACTGGAAATTCTTCCGATAACCGTTTGAGGAATTTTAAGGATACCGTCAGATCTCCGATTCCTTTCGCGACCATCATATCTCCGCCGACCAGGACCATATCCGGTTTCGCTTCACGGATCGCTTCTAAAAGCCGTTCATTGTCTGTTCCAAACTCTTTATCATGTAAGTCTGTCAAAAAGACCAGACGCTTCCCTTTTCCTTTTACCTTCGGTGAATCGATCGTAAAATACTCTGTCACCAGCTGATCCCGCTCATATTCGGAACGCAGAAAAAACAAGCTGCCTGCCACTGCCGTTATGGCTGTCAGCCACGGAATCATTTGCTTGATCTTCATCCTTCCTGTCCTCCCGTTACTGTACCCAGACTCCGTCTGCTCCGACATAGTACTGGTTGTCAATCCACGCATTTTTCATCATTGCGCCATTTTCACCGAGATAGAACCACAGACCTGCATCCTGTCTCCAGCCGCTTTTGACCATGGCTCCCGTGCTTCCAAAATAATGCCAGTTCTGACCGAGTGTCAGCCATCCGGTCACCATCTTTCCTTCTGTATCAAATGCGTATTCGATACCGTCGATCGTTACAAAACAATTGGAAAGTCTGGTTCCGTCCGCCAGTTCGAATCGCCATGTGCTGCCGTCTGCGATCCATTTATGGTGCGCTGCTCCGGTTTCTCCGTTCTGTGCAGTGCCAGAACCTACTGCCTCATAACCATAATCCAGCAGCGCTTTTGTGTCTGCATAATGAGTGCTTCTGGATTTCAAAATAACTGCGATCATGCGCACACCGTCGCGCTCTACACAAGTTACCAGTGTATTTCCTGCCAGAGAAGTATATCCGGTTTTACCGCCCACGATACCTTCATAATATCTGGAATCACTCTCATACAGCATCTTGTGTCCCATGGTAACGGTTCTTGCAGCCGCATTTTTTGTTGCAGGGAATTTGTAGCTGGTTGTGGATGTGATCTTGCAAAGTGTCTCATTTTCAAATGCCGCCTTCGCGATCAGCGCCATATCGTGTGCAGTCGTATAATGATCGGAATCATTTAAACCATTCGGGTTCACAAAATGAGAGCCGGTACAGCCAAGTTCTTTGGCTTTCGCATTCATCATATCCGCAAATCCATAGATGCTTCCGCCCACATGCTCTGCCAGACCATTGGCAACTTCATTCGCAGACTTTAACATCAATCCGTAAAGGCTGTCTTTCACAGACACTTGATCGCCTTCTGCCAATCCCAATGTCACGGCTCCGGACTCCAGTCTGGTTACCGCATTTTTCGAATACGTAACGGTTTCGTCCAGCTTTGCATGTTCCAAAACCAGCAATGCAGTCAGGATCTTCGTAATGCTGGCCGGATAAAACTTTTTATCTGCATTCTTTTCAAATAAGAACTTGTCGTGGGTCACATCGTAGAGAACGGCTCCTTCTGCTGCGATCTCCGGAAGCGCGATCTCTGTGTTCACATTTACCGCCACCGGTTCTTTCGTGCTGTAGCTTGCAGACGGAAGTGTGACTGTCACTTCTTCTGCTGCCATCGGTCCCGGAGCCGGCTGCTGATTTTCCTCCGCGCCCGGAGCCGGCTGCTGATTTTCTGTCACACCGGCTGGTGCCTGCACTTCTGTACCCGCTGCCTCAGTCTCTGTCGGCTCGGTTGTCTGCACATAAGTCTGCTCTTCCACCTGATACACCTGAGTCGCGCCAAATGGTGTGATAAAATTGGATGCCTGCGCTGTCTGGGCAAATGCCAGAGACATGGCAAGGCCGATTGTTAATATACGTACTTTATTCATAAATCCTCTGTCTGTATTTTTTCCTGTTAATCTTCCAGCATCGCCAGTAAATCTTCTTTCGAAATTCCGGAAAATGCTCCCGTTCCCTCCGTGACAACGGTATCCGCCAGATCTTTTTTCATCTCCTGCAGCTTCAGAATGTTTTCCTCGACTGTATGCTTGGTGATCAATTTGAATACTGTCACCTGATTTTCCTGTCCGATTCGATGAGCACGGTCGGTCGCCTGATTCTGTGCTGCCACGTTCCACCACGGATCGTAGTGAATGACAATGTCCGCCGCAGTCAGGTTCAGTCCCGTACCTCCGGCTTTCAGGGAGATCAAAAATACTTGCACATCATCCTTCTGGAAGGATGTGACCATCTGCATTCGGTCTTTTTTCGAAGTCGAACCGGTCAGCATATAGTACGGGATCTTTTCTTTCTCCAGACGCTTTGCGATGATATCCAGCATGGACGTAAACTGAGAAAAGAGAAGGATCTTATGTCCGGCCTCTGTACCGTTTTCCAACAGTTCCATACAAGTTTCCAGTTTTGCGGAACCACCTTTGTACTTGGCAAAGCAAAGGGACGGATCGCAGCAGATCTGTCTCAGCTTCATCAACTCTGCCAGAATCTGCATCCGGTCTTTTCCAAATTCGCCGCCGCTCAGGATCTGCTCACGGAGCAGCGCTGCATTGGCCTGATAGAGTGTCTTCTGTTCGCCGTCTATTCTGGAGTAGAGCACCGTTTCCAGCTTCTCCGGAAGCTCTTTTAACACATCTTTTTTCAAACGTCTCATAAGGAACGGTCCGGTCATCTTTCTTAACATAGAAAGTGCGTACTGGTCTCCGTCTCTTACGATCGGCGTCTCAAACATCTTTTTAAATTTCTGGGATGTAAATAAAAATCCCGGCATCAGATAATCAAAAATACTCCAAAGTTCGCCAAGGTGATTCTCGATCGGAGTTCCCGTCAATGCGAACTTGGTCTTCGCGTGAATGGCTTTTACTGCCTTTGCCGCCTGCGTTACCGCATTTTTAATATACTGTGCCTCATCGATGATCTGGAATCGGAACTGCTTCTCCAGATAATAGCCCAGATCACGTTTCAGCAGATCATAGGATGTAATGATCACATCCACGCCTGCAAAATTCTTTTCTTTCAAACCTGTCAGCAGTTCTTCACGCTCCGCCTGATTTCCCGCCATGGTCTGAACCGTCAGTTCCGGAGCAAACGTATGAATCTCATTTTCCCAGTTGTATACAAGGGAAGCCGGACATACGATCAGGGATACTCCGCCATTTCTCTTCTTTTCGTCCAATAAAAGGGCGATGATCTGAATGGTCTTGCCAAGACCCATCTCGTCTGCAAGAATTCCGCCAAATCCGTAGGCATCCAGACTCTTCAGCCAGCGGTATCCCACCTTCTGATAGCTTCTGAGTACCGGAACCAGCGTCTCCGGAATCTCATATGCGCTGTCCTCAACATCTTTCATGCCGCGAACCACAGCTTTAAATAACTGGTCACGGTAAAAGCTGACACTGCGGTCCTCTTTCAATGCGGTATCCAGGTACATAGCCCGGTACATCGGAACTTTCATCGTCTCCGCTGCCGCGAACTCTTTTTCGACTCCAAGGCTCTGCGCCAGCTTTGACATCGTCAGAAGTCCGTCGTCGCCCAGCGTCAGAAAATCGCCGTTTTTCATGCGATAGAATTTCTTCTTCGCCTGATAATCCGCAAGGATCGAAAATAACTCTTCTCTCGGAATTCCGCCTGTATCCACATCCAGCTCCAGCCAGCCTTCGGTCGCACGCACACGCACTGCCACATTGGTCGGAGGAAGAACGCGGATCTTCTTAAAGGATTCGGAGACGAACACCTCGCCCAGTTCCATAAATCTGGACATTCCGCCGGATACCAGCTGATAAACCGCATCATCATCCCCGCGAATGATCATATTATTCGTCTCTTCTTCGGTATATTTAAAATACCGTGTGATCAGCTGACTGACACGGAATTCACCCGGGACGTCTCGGCAGATCTCTCGCGGAACATTTTCATCTTCCAGCGGATGGAAGGAATAATCTCCGTAGGAAAGCTCCGGCCGCAAGGTCACTTCCTTCGGTCCGCTGCTGTCAAAATAAAAGTTTACCTTCAGCTCCTGCGGACGGTATCCTTCTAAATCTACGTCTTTAATATTTAATAATTTTAATGCTTCTAATTTCTTCAGGACACGCTCATAAAACAGAGGCATATCCCTGTCATTGATGAGCACTTCGCGCTCCGCATCCGTACCCATGACCATATACTCCATCAGCACCTGAAGCGCCTGGGTATATTCCTCGTCACATCGGTACATTGCCTCATCATCTGCGACAAACAGACATTTTTCACCCGGAAATGCCATGATCTCTCTCGGCATGGTAAGCTTTACACCGTCTTTTCCAGTCTTTTCCACCAGCATTTCAAAGCGCGGATTTTCCCGTTTGATCAGCAGACTGCACTTTGTCTTCCAGGAACCTTCACATTCGATCTCTTTTCCTTCCATAATAGAAAAGAATCGTTCTCTTCCTGCTTTTCCAAGTGCCAATTCGCCAAGAACCGGCTGCATTTCCAGAGCACTTCTGCGGAACTGGGAATAATGCTCTCGGTAAGTTCCGACCATCTCCATTACCAAAAGTACCAGCGGGCGGCAGTTTTCCTCGAAAGCCTCCAGATTGTGATGGAAGGAAAGTCCTTTTCCATATTCCACCAGACGCTCAAATTCCACCGCCTGAGAAAATGTCACCAGGTCTTTTACCTGATAAAGTTTCTCTTTTCCGATATAAAACCGTACTTTGATCTGATCTCTGGACAGCAAAAGCCTGGGAACAAGACGCACTTTGCCCTCTTCCCCGGCTCCCATGATCCGACTTACTTCTCGGTTTGTATATTCTCGAACCATAAAACGGATCTTCTGGGATGTGGAGACCGGACGGAGGTTCTTTTCTCTGTCCTTTTTCATATGTTCAGCCAGCAGCGCCTGTCCATGCACACAAAGATCGCTGACGTCCACAATATTTCCACAGCCGACGGAACAATCCTTGATCCGTCTTCCGCTCTCATCTACATGCGAACAAGAGTAGTCAAAAATCTGACTACCCTTGCGCAAAATACGAACGCGGTACCGTTTTCCGCAATCCGTTACTGTTCCTCTGATTTCTGTTTCACCTTTCCAGAAAGTGTCTGATGAAAGTCCATATACCTCCATAATTGCCTCCATTTCTGTAAAGTTCCACTTCGCGACCGAAAACGTTCGCGATTGCTTTATGTCTTGTACTCCTTACATTCTCTCCGGAGCATCGAAACCTAAAAGGTCAATACATGTAAGAAGAACATTTCTTGTAAGTGTTACAAGACCGATATATCCTGCCTGTTTCTTCTTATCCTCTTCTGCAATGATTCTTGTCTCATGGTAGAAGTGATTCAGTGCATTTGCAAGTTCGAAGATGTAAGCACAGATCTTATGCGGTGCAAGATCCTCAAAGCTTCCTAACATAACCTCGCTGAATCTGGAGAGAGATAACATCAATGTCTTCTCCGGCTCTCCGGACGGTGCGAGAATGGTTGTATCCTCAGAAACCTCGCAAGTATCCTCATACTTTTTCAGGATAGAATTGATACGGGCGATTGTATACAGTACATATGGACCTGTATTTCCTTCAAAGGAAGTGAAGCGCTCGATATCGAACACATAATCCTTGGTTGCCTGGTTGGAAAGATCACCATACTTTAATGCTGCAAGACCAACGATCTTCGCTGTCTCTTTTGCTTCTTCCTCAGAAACGGTACGGTTTTCCATAATTCTGTTATATGCAGCCTCGCTGATATCAGCAATGAGGTTTTCCAGACGCATAACGCCGCCTTCTCTTGTCTTAAACGGCTTACCGTCCTTTCCGTTCATCGTACCGAAACCTACGAAATCCAGTCTGCTGTCCGGACCAACGATTCCTGCCTTTTTCGCAACACGGAATACCTGAGTGAAATGAAGATCCTGACGTTTATCAACTACGTAAACATAGTGATCCGGCTTGAAATCCTGCTCTCTCTCAACGATAGTTGCAAGGTCGGAAGTTGCGTATAATGCCGCACCGTCAGACTTTCTGACAATACACGGCGGAAGCTCTTTTGTATCCTTCTCTTCTGCGATATCAACAACAAGAGCGCCCTGGCTCTCATAAGCCAGACCTTTATCAATTAAATCCTGGATCATATCCGGAATATACGGCTGAGCATCGCTCTCGCCTTTCCAGAGATCAAACTCTACATTCAGGTTTGCATAGTTCTTCTTTAAATCTTTTAAGGAAACATTCATAATATGGTTCCAGATCGCACGGTACGGTGCATATCCGCTCTGAAGTTTGAATGTTGCCTCCTGTGCGCGCTCTTTGAACGCTTCATCCACTTTGGATTTTCCGCTGGCAGCCGGATAGATCTCCTCTAACTCGGAAATTGTAAACGGTGCTTCTGCCGGATACTCGCCTGTAAAGTTCTCGTCAAAATACGGAAGCTCCGGCTGTCTGTCCTTTAACTCCTCAATGATAAGACCCATCTGGAGACCCCAGTCGCCAAGATGAACATCACCGATCACAGTATGTCCTACGAAACGGCCCATACGTTTGATCGCCTCACCGATAACAGCTGCACGAAGGTGACCAACGTGAAGCGGTTTTGCAACGTTTGCTCCGCCGTAGTCTACGATCACAGTCTTTGGCTCAGCTACCGGATCCATGCCCAGCTTTTCGCCGTTTGCCATACCGTTCATATAATCGGCAAGGAACTCGCCGTTTAATTTTAAGTTAATGAAGCCCGGCATAACTGCATTGACTTCTTCAAATGTCTTGCTTCCCTGAAGTTTCTCTACCACGCCGTTCGCGATATCGATCGGTTTCATCTTATATGCTTTTGCTGCCGCCATAGCACCGTTACACTGGTACTCGCAGAGGTCCGGACGATTGGACAGAGTTACTCTTGCGTAGGACTCGTCATATCCGCAAGCTGCAAAAGCCTGTTTCATCTCTTCTGTAATAAGCTCCAGAATCTTCTTCATCTGATTATCTCCTCGTTTCTATTGCTGCGCTGCCTGCCCGGACAAATCCCATCCGGACAGACAGCAAAATTATACATTTTCACAGATATAATATTATAACGCAAAGCAAAGGAAAAATCTAGTATTATTCGCATTGAATTGCAAAATTTACGGAAGCCATGGCATCCTTGCAATATGCATCGGCTCCGATCGCAGCCGCATACTCTTCTGTCAGAACGGCTCCTCCGACCATGATCTTCACTTCCGGCGCTTTTTCACGAAGCTGACGGATCGTTTCCTCCATCGCCGGGACTGTTGTTGTCATCAGGGCACTGAGCCCCACAACCGGGACATTCTCCCTGATCGCACACTCCACAATCTTCTCCGGAGATACGTCGCGGCCGAGATCGATCACCTCAAAACTGTAGTTTTCCAAAAGCACTTTCACAATATTCTTTCCGATATCGTGAATATCCCCCTTTACGGTTGCCAGGATTACCTTTCCACGTTTTTCCTGGGCAATGCCCTCCTGCGCCATCTTCGCCTTCATCACGGCAAATGCTGCCTTAGCAGCCTCCGCACTCATCAATAACTGCGGGAGAAATACCGTTCCTACCTCAAATCCTTTACCCACTTCATCCAGGGCCGGAATCATCTCTTCATTAATGATCGTCAGCGCTTCCGCATGCTCCAATGCTGCACTGGCTGCTTCCTCTGCCGCCTTCGCCATTCCACGGATGATGCTCCTTTTCAAGGCTGATCCGGTCTGAGTTTCATTCACGCTGTTCTTATCCCTGACGGAAGGCTTCTTCTCCGTTTCTTTTACAAGCTTCCTGGAAGCCTCTTTTTCTGCATAAATGCTTACATAACTGCTGCAATTTTCATCCTGAGCTGTGAGGACCAGAAAACTGTCATACACCGCCATCATTGCCTCCGAATTCGGATTGATGATTGCCGCAGAAAGTCCATTTTGGAGCGCCATCAGGAAAAAGGAGGCATTGATATGTTCGCGCATCGGGAGACCAAATGATACATTGGATACTCCAAGCACAGTCTTTCCGCCAAACTCTTCCTGAATTCGTTTCACAGTCTCCAGCGTCACAAGGGCACCATTTTTATCGGAACTTACTGCCATGCAAAGCGCATCGATCAAAATATCCTTTTTCTCGATTCCATACTCCGCTGCAGTTTCATAAATCTTCTTTGCGATCGCAATTCGACCGTCTGCAGTGTCCGGTATGCCATCTTCATCCAGACACAGAGCCACCACAACACCGCCATATTTCTTTACCAGCGGGAATACAGCTTCCATAGACTCCTTTTTTCCATTTACAGAATTGATCAGCGGCTTGCCGTTGTAAAAGCGCATCGCCTGTTCCATCGCCTGTACATTGGCAGTATCGATCTGAAGCGGAAGATCCAGAACACTCTGCAGCTCCTTCACTACATCCACCATCATCGCCGGCTCATCAATTCCCGGAAGTCCCACATTGACATCCAATACTTCCGCCCGACTCTCCTGCTGGGCAGCTCCTACATTTAAAATATAAGCCATGTCATGGTCTTTCAGCGCCTGTTTGAATTTGGGCTTTCCGGTCGGATTGATCCGCTCTCCGATGATCACAGGCTTTGTTCCGAACTCAACCGCATGGGAATATGAAGAGATCACAGTCCGCTCTTTTCTCGTCACTTCCGGCTTCGGAACATCTTTACACACCTCATGCATCTTTGCGATATGCTCCGGAGTTGTTCCGCAGCAGCCGCCAAGAATCGAAACTCCATTCTCCGCGATCACACGCATCGTCTCAGCAAACTGATCGGAGTTAATATCATAAACGGTCTTTCCATCTTCACTTCTCGGTAATCCGGCATTGGGATTTACCATCACCGGAACAGAAGCGATCTCAACCATCTTCCGGATCAGCGGAAGTAGCTGAACCGGTCCCAAACCACAGTTCAGACCGATCACATCGACGCCCAGACCTTCCAATAATGCGGTCACGGACTCCACATTTCCTCCCGTGAGCATTTTTCCCTTTTCATCCAACGTGACAGTTGCAAAAATTGGAAGATCACTTTCCTCTTTTGCTGCCAATACGGCTGCTTTCAGTTCGTAGCTGTCACCCATGGTCTCGATAATCACCAGATCTGCACCTGCTGCAGCACCTGCACGAACCACTTCTTTATACACATCACAAGCTTCTTCAAATCCCAGAGTTCCATACGGTTCCAGCAGTTTTCCGGTCGGTCCGAGATCCAAAGCAACAAAACCGTGACCGGCTGATTCCACGGCCTTCTTTGCGTTAGCAACAGCCGCAGCAGTCACTTCCTCAACCGAAAATCCCTGTTCTTTCTTATATTTAAACCGATTCACACCAAACGTATTGGTCGTAATAATATCCGCTCCGGCATCCAGATAGTCCCGATGAATCCCTACAATAATCTCCGGATGGAGCAGATTCCATGTTTCCGGAAGTTCACCCGGTTTTAATCCTTTTGCCTGCAGTAAGCTTCCCATTCCTCCGTCAAAAAATAATCGTCTTTGTCTTAATTCCTCACGAATTCCCATCTGACTCCTCCACTTCTTCGATTCTACGATACGGACATGTCTCATTTGCACAGCATGCACAGCCTTCTGCATAGCATGACGCATTCTCCAAACTCAGACCAATCACAGCTGTCACAGACTTGGTCGGAACCATCAGTCCTCCATCTGTCAATGTGATCCCGATTTTTCTGGCCGCATCCAGCTCATTTAAGATCAACGGCTGATATGTTAACGGGAAATCTCCATACCCCGGAGAATACCTTGGCCTCAGATATAGTCCTTTTTCTGCATATTCCTGTCCCCACTCCCGACAGCATTCATTGCAGTACGCTTCAATCATCGCCGCAGATACCGCCTGTAAAATAACCGCCTTTGTGATCTGCAGCTTTCCGTATCTGGTCAGCAAACGGTCCACTCCAAGACCCAGTGTTACTGCCATCAAAAGAACCCGGTCGCACCCGCCCAGGTTCTTTGCTAAATGTTTACTTTTTACCTGAAAGTTTCCGCAGTCGATCCATCCGTCCTCCCGGATCACGCATGGATACTCCCGCACCGTCCTCTTAGGCTCTGCTGCCGTCATAAGTTCATCCACACAAACTTCCACAAGCGCTTTGGTCTCCGGATCAGCCTCATGTCCGCGGTATCCAAGATACCGGTATATCTCTTTTCTTTCTATCTCAACTGCCATTCCGCAGTCCTCCGCAAACTCTAGATAATGATCTCCGATAAGCTGCTCTTGATCTGAGCCGCCACATCCGGCTTATTCATCGAATACACATGAATCGCATTCACACCGTTGGCGATCAGGTCCACGATCTGATCTGTCGCATAAGCCACTCCGGCCTGACGCATCGCAGCCGGATTGTCTCCGAACTTATCCACGATCGCACGGAACTTAGCCGGAATATGTGCACCGGACATAGCCAGGATCCGCTTCATCTGCTTTGCATTTGTCACAGGCATAATGCCTGCCACAATCGGAACGGTAATCCCTTTGTCTCGAATCTGATATAAAAAGTTATAAAGCAGACTGTTGTCAAAAAACATCTGTGTTGTCAAAAAATCACATCCCGCATCCACCTTCTCCTTTAAATGAAGAATGTCTTCTGCCTTTGTATTGGATTCCACATGTCCTTCCGGATAACAGGCTCCTCCGATGCAGAAATCGCCCAGCGTCTTCAGCTCTGCAATCAGCTCACTGGCATATTTATAATCCTGATGAATCACACCGTCTTTTGGAATATCTCCGCGAAGAGCCATAATATTCTGGATCTCATGGGCTTTCAGCCTCTCCACCACATGATGTACATGTTCTCTGGAAGAAGCCACGCAAGTCAGATGCGCCAGCGACGTCACTCCAAACTTCTCCTTCAGATCCGCCGCGATCTCTACCGTGTATTTACTGGTTCCGCCGCCGGCTCCGTACGTCACGCTCATAAATGCCGGAGACAGCTTAGCGATCTCGAATGCCGCTGCCTCGACCGACTCAAATCCGGATTCCTCTTTAGGCGGAAAAACTTCAAAAGAAAGCACAGGCTTATCCTGTGCTAAAATATCCTTAATCTTCATCTAACATCACACTCCAATCCAATGAATCCTATATCTTCGCCTCTCGCTTTATCAAACTGCAATCATACCGCACTAAAGCTTTTCGAATAAAGATATAGAAGATACAGACAGGGCGGTCAAACGCGTCGACAGCCGGTCGCTGAATCCTTCTGTCGATATCGTGGGGAGATTACGCTTTCAAAGAAAAAACTTGAACGCCCTCGCTGTATCTTCCATACGCTAGACATAATACCACAAGCATTTTTTTTCGTCTAATATGTAAAAAAAACAGCCAGTTATAGGTTTTACCTATAACCAACTGCTCTTATCAGCTTCAATATACCGGTCAATCTCTTCCAGATACTTTTGTCCCAGCAAACTGAGTGCCACACCTTTTCTCTTAATATATCCAATCGTCATGATCTCATCCGATTTCAATTTTACCGCGCCATAATCCGGACCATTGAGACTTTCGCAAGTAATACCGGAACAAAGAGTATAGGCATTTAAACCACGCATCAGATTTAACAGCGTACCTCTGTCATTTGCCTTGATCAATCGTTTATATTTGTAAGTACTCAGCACTTCTTCCGCAAAATAAAAAGAGTTAAACGTGCCCTGTTCAAAGGAAAGACACGGAAATTCCTCCAACTCCTCCAACGCGATCTCCGTCTTTCCTGCCAATGGATGTCCCTTCCAGAGATATACGTAAGTTCCGCAATCCATCAGAGGGTGAAATTCCAACTCAGACTCTTCAAACAGCTTAAAGAGAACCTTTCTGTTGAAATCATTGACATATAAAATACCGATCTCGCTTCGGAAGTTTTTCACATCCTCAATCACTTCGTATGTTTTTTCTTCGCGCACCGCAAACTCGTACTCGTCCATATCGAACTGTTTGACAAGCTCAATAAATGCATTTACCGCAAATGTATAGTGCTGCATACTCACGCCGAATTTCTTTTTAACATTCTTTTTTTCGACATAACGGTTTTCCATCAGCTCATACTGTTCAATTACCTGTCTGGCATAACTCAGGAATTCTTCTCCTTCCAGGGTTAAAACCACACCACGGTTTCCACGGCGGAATAATTCCACTCCGATCTCTTTTTCCAGTTCTCTTACCGACTGGGACAAACTCGGCTGGGCAATATATAACTGTTTCGCAGCTTCATTCATCGAACCTGTATCCGCGATCGCGATCACATTTCTCAATTGGTTCAGAGTCATAAACTTCTCTCCTCTTCTCCATCTTTCATCTTTCCTATTAATATACACGAAACATTCTGGAAATAAAAGAGAAAACTTGGATATTCATTGAAAATATGATATTATGTCAATAACCCAATTGATTGACATGACAAAGGAGGCAAGTCTTATGAGCAAAATCATCTCTATCAGCCGTGAATTCGGAAGCGGCGGCCGTGAAATCGGTTTCCGCCTGGCACAAAAACTTGGGATTCCTTTTTATGATAAAGAACTGATTGCCCTGGCTTCTGAAGACAGCAATATTTCTGCGGAACTGTTTCACGCAAATGACGAAGTGATCGCGAAAAAAGAGCGTCCGAACCATACATATGCTCCCATCGATCCGTTCTCTCCGACTTACGAGATTCCGGTTTCAGATCAGCTTTTTGTGATCCAGACAAAGATCATCAAACAGCTGGCACAGCAAGGCCCTTGCGTGATCATCGGACGCTGTTCCGATGTGATCATTGAAGACGCATTCAAAGTATTCATCTGCGCAAGCCTGAAAAAACGAATGGACCGTCTGATGTCTCTGGAAGAAGATCCTTCCATCGACATTAAGAAAATGGAAACTCATATCCGTGCTGTTGACAAGAAACGAAAAGAATACTATCAGTATTATACCGGAAATGAATGGGGCAAACCGAAAAACTATGATTTATGCCTCAACAGCGGAACGCTGGGAATTGAAGCATGTGTGGATCTGATCGCCTCTCTCGTATCTGATTCCGAGTAATCCTATCGCTTCCGGCATAGCATTTCTTTTCATCCTTAGGAGGACTCATTTATGATCATTATTCTCAAACAAAACGCCAATCCGGCCAAAGTTGAAGAATTAAAACAGGACCTGACCGCTCAGGGTTTTAAGCTCCATCTCTCTGAAGGTACACAGGCTACATTAATCGGACTGATCGGTGATACTTCTCACATGCACGAAGACTGGCTTCGCGCTCTGGATGTTGTAGACAGTGTCCGCAGAATCCGTGAACCATATAAAAAAGCAAACCGTTCCATGCACCCGGAAGACACAGTTGTCGATATCTGTGGACATAAGATTGGCGGCGGTCATTTTCAGGTGATCGCAGGACCGTGCTCCATCGAAACCAAGGAGCAGATTACAGAGATTGCAGAGGATGTAAAACGTTCCGGCGCACACCTGCTTCGCGGCGGTGCATTCAAACCAAGAACTTCCCCGTACGCATTCCAAGGGCTTCACGAACAGGGCCTTGATCTTCTCTTAGAAGCCAAAAAAGCAACCGGACTCCCGGTCGTGACAGAGATCATGAGCCCGGAACATCTCCATCTGTTTGAGGACGTGGATGTGATCCAGATTGGAGCTCGCAACATGCAGAACTTCGAACTTCTGAAAGAATTAGGAAAAATTCAGAAACCAATCCTGCTCAAACGCGGACTCGCCAATACTTTGAGTGAATTTCTGATGAGCGCCGAATACATCATGGCAGGCGGAAATGAAAATGTCATTCTCTGTGAGCGCGGCATCCGCACCTTTGAGACTGCGACCAGAAACACTCTGGACATTTCTGCGATCCCGATGTTAAAAGAAAAAACTCATCTTCCGATCATCGTCGATCCAAGTCATGCGGCAGGAATCCGCTCCATGGTTGATCCATTATCCATGGCTGCTATCGCTGCCGGAGCTGACGGTCTGATGATCGAAGTTCACAACAATCCGGAAAAAGCACTGTGTGATGGCGCCCAGTCCCTGACACCGCAGATGTTCGATACACTTATGAAAAAAATTGATCAGACTGTACAGTTTTTCCGGACAATCCGATAAAATACATTTATCTCATACGACAGACAGAAAAAGAGGAACTCATCATTATGTTCATAATCATAAACGTGAGTTCCTCTTTCTGTTCTCTATTCTTCATCAAAATCCAGCTTTTTGATCACTTTTGCCGGTACACCCGCAGCAATCGAATCTGCCGGCACATCTGTTGTCACCACACTGCCGGCAGCAATCACACTGTGCTTTCCGATCGTGACACCAGGCATAACCGTAACATTAGCGCCAATCCACACATGATCCTCGATCACGACAGGGGCCCCTGTAATATCCATACGATTGTCCTTGTTGCGAATACGGTAGTCAACATTGTGGCTGGCACTGCTGATCACTACATTCGGACCGATTAAAACATTATCGCCAATAGTCACAGGCATATGATCCAGAATCACCAGATTGTAGTTGGCATAAAAATATCTTCCTATAAATACATTTTTACCATCATCACAGCGAAACGGCGGTTCAATCAAAGTTTCTTCATGGCATTCGCCCAGCAACTCCTTCAAAATTTCATATCTTCTTTCCAGTTCAGATGGATGAAGATTGTTGTACTGATAAATCAGATCACGAGGTTTTTCAATCGCTGCGTACCATTCCGGTGTATAGCCGCTTAAAAATTTCTTTTCCATAATGACTCCCTTTGCGTTTCGTTAAATTTTGCAATCCTAACTATGTGTCATCAGATCAACAATCAGCGCGGCGGTTTTATTCAAATCCTCTACTTCTACGTACTCTTCACCGGTATGTACTTTTTCCATACCACAGCCGACTACCAAGGGTTTGATTCCATGCAAAACCATCACATTGGCGTCACTGCCGCCACCGCCTTTTTCCGTAATAAACGGGAATCCCAAACGTTCGCAGGAAGTCTTTACCCGCTGCAAAAGCGGATCACTCTCATCAAGATAGAAACTTCCGAACGTAACCGATACGTTAAATATCAGCTCTGCCCCCATCTCCTTGCAGGTTTCCTCCAGGCAGATCCGCATATGCTCCGCCTGCGCATGTAATTTTGCATCACTGCGGCTTCGGATCTCTGCCAGAAACTCCGCTCTCTCCGGTACAATATTGGTCGCATAATTAGACTGGATCATACTGATATTACAGGTAGTCTCCTCATCAATTCGCATCAAGTTCATTTTCGCAATGGCTTTCGCCATAACCTGAATCGCATTTACTCCGTCCTCCGGTGCAATTCCCGCATGAGATGTGCGCCCGATCACTTCTGCGTGAATACGAAAATGTCCGGGGCCGCAATTCATTACCTTACCGATCGGTCCGCTGTGATCAAATACCAACGCCTCTTTTCCCATTAACATCGAATAATCCAGATTCTTCGCTCCGTCAAGTCCACAGTCTTCTCCAATCGTAAACAAGATTTCAGTACGACGACACGGGATCTTCTTCTCAATTACCGTCCGAACCGCCTCCATGATGGCAGCAATCCCCGCCTTGTCATCCGCACCAAGGATAGTACTTCCGTCCGTATGAACAATACCATTCTCCACGATTGGTTTAATCCCTTTTCCCGGTTCCACAGTGTCCATGTGTGCGCACAAAATCGTCGGTTCACTCGAAAAATCGCCGTTCATATACGCATACACATTAAATCCATTGGAGCCAAAGCCTTCTCCTGCGCGGTCTGTCTTTACTTCCAGCCCCAGCGCCTGAAGATCAGCCACCAGACGCTCCGCCATCTCCTTTTCATTTCTGGATTCACTGTCTATCTGCACATACTCCAAAAATGTATTTAACACACGTTCCTTATTTATCATACGAATCCCCCGTTCAGCTAACTTCTTTCCTTGTTAATGCTTCCACAATATTTTTTTCAATATATTCTACTCTATCAAAAACCATAGGCTTAAAATGTGCAGTTATGGCTGCCACAATCTGATTTTTTCTATCAATATATATAATATTGCCACCATCACCGATAGCGGCAATTACTTCACTTGTTCTGTGAGGAAGCCACCACAAAAAGCCATAATCCTGATTTCCAAATTTCTCATCAGTAGATATGTAGGATTTTGTCATCATTTCAATCCAATTCTCACTTATAACAAGAGTATTGTTATAAACTCCGTTATTAAGCACCATCAAACCTATCTGTGCCATTTCATAAGCGGAAAGAGATAATCCCCAGCCTGCAGTTGGCATACCTGTCGGATCCAAAAACCAAACCTTTCCGTGGTCGTTTTTGTTCATTAAGTACTCAAACTGGTCTTCTTTGCTCTCACAACCGGCATTACTTCTAGGTACAATTCCTAAAGGTTTAAAAAGATACTCGTTAGCAAAGTCAAGCACATTCATACCGCTTGTAATTCTGATAATTCCCAAAAGGATTTGAACACCAAGAGTATGATATCTGAATTCATTGGTGATACCTTTGCGGCCCCCCAAAACATCCAGTGTTGTCAGTGTCCAATCTTCTGATGTGCAAACCTTTGTCCACGGCTCACTCTTTCCCTTATAAGGTGCTGTCATTGTAAGCAAATGCTTGATCGTAACGTTATATATCGTCTGCTCCCCTCTTTTAGGAGTATACGTTTCCTTGTAATAGTCCATCACAAAGTCATCTACACTATTTATCAAGCCTTGATCAATGGCAATACCTATCAGTAATGATGTTACAGATTTTGTTACACTCATTACATTCATTGTATCTTCCCTTTTAAAACCATCTTTATACTCTTCAATTTCAAGTATGTTATCTTTATAGGCTACAATCTGTTTTATATTTATATCGTTTTTACTTGAATAAGTATCTAAAACTTTCTTCAACATACTTCCTCCTGTAAAGCAATAAAAATAATATTTTTGGGACGTCCTATAATAAGCCTAAGTGAATTAAAAATTAATTTCAATATTTTTTTACAAAAAAAAGATATCTAAAATAATAGACATCTTTTTCTTTTCTCTGTGTCTTACCAATGACTTTGGATGGTTCAGCAATGATGCAAAGACATCAAAGTATTCATACCATTCATCGGTATCTTGACTTTCGGATATGATTTTATCCGCAATAGCAATTGCTGTTATAAATCAATATTAATTTCGTACTTGTCTTCAATGAGAATATAGTTCACCTCGTGCTTCTGTGCAAGCGCTAACATTTCTGTATTATCTGCCAACACACGCTCCATGGTACACTCTTCATCGTCCAAACGATTTTCAATTACATTTGCATATTTCTTTATGTCATCAAAGTGCTTTTTGATATATTCCTCACTCATTACAAGACAGTAATATTTGATAACCTCGAGATATTCACTTTCAAAATCCATTTGCCAAGTGAATGGAATATAGCAGCCCTCGACAATTAAGTTTTGTTTATTCTCAATAGCTGTTTTAATCATTTCGCAGACGATCGGCCATAAATATGCCGTGAGATCCGCATCTTCGCTCATTGGTGTGAGGTTGGTATTTCCGCTGCGAATTAAGCCCATTTTCAGATGGTCTATTGACAGATACGGATATTTATATTTTTCAAGCAATTTTTGAGCGAGAGCCGTTTTACCTGTATGGGATGCTCCTGTAATTAAAATAATCATTATCTCACCTACAAATTTGGATTTATCTTTTTATTTACTCTATCATATTCTTCTGCTTCTATCAACGCTTAGCGAGAACTGCACACCTCCATTCCGCTAACGCTCCATGTCGGTCGCGGACGTTCGTCCTATAAAGAAAACGAATGAGCAGTGCGCACCT
>SVDR01000033.1 GCA_015057755.1 Lachnoclostridium sp. | reverse complement strand
GATATTATATTTATTTACCAATATAAATCCACTTGTAATTTGCAAACCACCAACCTCCGGTTCTTTTGTGGATTTGTGGTTAATATTTGTATTTTATTTAGTGGATAATATAAAGTTCTGATAGAAACTCCCATACTATCCTCAAATCTTTGGCTAAACGACTGCGCTTCACAAGATTTGCGCCCTTACAAAGGTCGCAAGCGCTTTTATCGCGACCGTCGTAAGGGCGGATAAAACGCAGTGAAGCAAAGGCAGTCAGCCTAATTTGAGATAGTATGGGAGTTTCTGCAGATACTTATATTATTACTAAATTAAATCCCCACTTTATTCACAAGAGTATTTGACTCCTTCATATATTCGGAGTATAATGAAAAATGGGGCATATCCGATTTCGAAGGGGTATAGAGACGGATGATGAAAAACCAAATACATTATAAGAGAGGGAAAAGGAATGTTTCAAAAGATTTGGGACAAGCTTGAAAGCAAAGGCCCGGCACCGGGATATAAACCGGCGGTCAGCAAAGAAAGTTTTACTTTCTTGATTATGTTTTTTCTGTTCTTTGGTTTGGTAGGTAGAAAAATGGGCATCGTAAATATGGTAAATACCATGATGAATACGGCTCATTTGTTATTGATGGACACTGTATTTTATATTATGGCCATCGCAGTTCTGGCTGGTGCGATTTCCGGTCTGTTTACAGAGTTTGGTGTAGTAGCGCTGATCAACAACATTTTGTCACCGCTTATGAAGCCGCTTTACAATCTTCCGGGTGCCAGTGTTCTCGGTGTTCTGACTACATATTTATCAGATAATCCGGCAATCCTGACTCTGGCAGATGATGATGGTTTCCGTTGTTTCTTCAAAAAATATCAGCTTCCGGCGCTGACAAACCTGGGAACATCCTTTGGTATGGGTATGATCATTACGGCCTATATGATCGGTCTGAAAGGTCCGGGCGGAGAATCCTTTATTTCCGCAGCACTGATCGGTAACCTTGGTGCCGTGATCGGTAGTATTGTCAGTGTAAGAATTATGCTTCACTTCACAAAAAAAGAGTATGGCACGGTTGCATTTTGTGAAACAAGCGGAAACAGTGCGATCGATCTTCACAAATATAGAAAGATCCATGAAGGAAGCTGGGGCGGCAGATTTATGGCTGCGATGCTCGATGGCGGTAAAGCCGGTGTTGAAATGGGTATGGCGATCATTCCGGGTGTTCTGATCATCTGTTCTCTGGTGCTTCTTTTAACCAATGGTCCTGCAGATGGTGGTCTGTATACAGGCGGTGCGTACGAAGGTGTTGCATTCCTTCCGTGGGTAGGTGAGCAGCTCAGCGGCATTTTAAGACCGTTGTTTGGTTTCGCAAGTCCGGAGGCGATCGCGGTTCCAATCACAGCGCTTGGCGCTGCAGGTGCAGCGATTGGTCTGGTTCCGCCGATGCTTGAGAGCGGTGCGGCAGCAGGCAATGAGATTGCGGTATTTACAGCAATGTGCATGTGCTGGAGTGGTTACCTCAGCACACACGTAGCGATGATGGATAGTCTGAAGTGCAGTAAGATGACAGGCAAAGCGATTTTAAGCCATACATTTGGCGGTCTTACAGCCGGTATTGCAGCACATTGGATTTATATATTACTGATCCATTAAATAATAGAGATAGAACCTGTTCTGATGCAGAGATGCATTAGAGCAGGTTTTTCTATTTTAAACTGTTGGTTCATTGCGTTTGTGAAAAGAATGTGTTATTCTATATATGAGCAAGATTTTCTGGAAATTCTAAAATTCTTATTATCTATGGCCATATCATTTGGCTGTCTCGAAACTCTTTGCTTAGAAACTCAGATGTCAAAAGCAGGGAGGCGAGAAGACCTTCCTGGACAAGAAAGGAAGGTTAATATGGTGATTGGGAACATGGTTTCAAGGACTGTTCCGGAGAGTATGGATGTTAATTTGTCGGATTTTGCATTATTTCTATCTGTTATGAAGAACAAAGAAGCTCACGAAATCACACTAAGTATTATTATGGAGAATCCTCAATTACAATTGGAGGAGATTCATGTAGAGGAAGTAGTGTTGAATAAAAGTGGAAAACGTGCGATCCGTCTGGATGCCTGGGCAAAAGATTCAGAAGGCATTCAATATAACACCGAAATGCAGAATGATACGGAATCGGATGATGTAAAAAAACGTTCAAGATTTTATCAGGGACTGATAGATTCACCGGTTCTGAAGTCCGGAAAAAAGACAAGGTATAAACATTTGCCTTCGACAGTAATTATTTTTATCACAAAAGAAGATATTTTTGGTGAAGATCTTGCAAAATATACGTTTACAGAGCAGTGTGAAGAGGTGGCCGGACTTCACCTTGATGATGGGACGACAAAGATTTTCCTGAATATGACCAGTAGAAATGGCTCGCCGGAACTGGTCAGTCTTTTGCAGTATATGAAAGAAACGCGATTAGATAACCCGGAAAATGTGATACGGGATGAAAGAATGTTGAAACTGGATTCTATTGTGAATGAAGTTAGACAATCGGAAGAATGGGAGGCAGTGCGTATGAGTATATATTCAATAGCGCATGAGCAGGGCTTTGCGGCTGGTCATGCAGCTGGTCATGCAGCTGGTCATGCACTCGGTCATGCACTCGGTCAGGTGCAAGGAATGGAAAAAACTATAATCGATTTAATCTGCCGGAAGCTTCGTAAAGGTAAATCAGTTGAGACGATTGCGGATGAACTAGAGAAGAAATTAGAAGAGATTCAACCGATTTGTGAGCTGGCAGCAGCATTTGCTCCGGAATATGACATTGAAAAGATAACCGAATTATGGCTGCAACGGAAGATGGATAAATAATATTCATTTTTTCGAAGCTCTGTTATAGCATGATCGAAAGTGACCTTGGAGGTAATAATGAGGAAAGCGATACTTCTTGGATTGATCAGTCTGATGATACTGGCAGTTGTCAGCGGATGCGGAAACAAAGACACGAGAGATTTTCTGATCGAAAATCATAACTGGACGTTTGTAAATATGGTGGACAGTGAGAGCGGCACAGTTACTGCATGTGCGAAGGATCAGACGGAACTGTATCCGGAAGCAGAAGTGCTGGAGCTTACCTGTAAAGCAAGTACCAACGTGCTGGCGATTCGTGATAAAGAGACAGGAAATGGAAAAGAGATCAGTTATAGTGGAATTGGAAAGGATACGAATGCGATTATATATGAACTTGTTTTGGTCGATAGGGAAGAAACGATCGAAGGTATGGCGGTTTCTAGTATTACGGAATATGCGAAAGGTAAGTATGAGTATACGCTGATCATTGATATTGACGGAAAAGCATTGTATTTTGTTGATAGAGAAACGGAATAATAAAAGAAGCCGGATGAAACGAAAGCATCTGGCTTCTTTTTGTTCAATTATAAATTATCTCTCTTTACAAACGCATAGAAATCTTTTTCAGCCTGTGCATTTGCCTCAGAGATCATACCAACTGTAGCAGCGTAGAAGGAGAATTCCTCTACACCATCCAGTTCGAAGATCTGGTCGATAAGATTTGAATTGACAGAACCGATCGCGCATGTACCGATATTGGCAGCGCTGCATGCGATGTAGAGGTTTTCTGTCACATGACCGGCATCGATAAGAGCAGTGCGGTGTGCTCGGATTCCATAACGCCACTCAGCGCGGTAGGCAACCATGCTGTAGTAGAAGATCACGTTGCTCTTCGCTCCCCAAACCTGACCATTGATGGTGGCAGCCATCAGATCGCGGAACTGCATACCCAGTCTTTCTTCCAATTCGGCTTTTGTATACAGCATTTCGATCTTATGCTCCATCGGGAGGTAATGGTATGAGCCGTCTTCCAGACCTTCCACGTTCTGAAGCAGCATATAGCACTCAAATTCGTGGCGGGCGCCGCCGCACGGAACCGTACGGAGCGTTGCATAGCTTCTGCCGCGGATTTCTTTTACGCCCTGGGTCGTCCATAAAAGGTAAGAGAGTTCTAAGAGGCTCATCTGTTCCTGAGTGTATACACGGCTGCTCTTGCGGTTGTTGATCACGCTCAAGATATCATTGGTGAGTTTCAGGTCTTCGAAGTTTTTTGGGAGTTCGATCGCAGCTTCGCGCATCGGTGCTTTTACAAGCGGCGGCTGCGGGAGTTTTTTCTGCTGGTCAGACTCAAATGTCTCGTCTCCCGGCTGGGACCAGCGAGCCATAAAGCGACGGCCGGTGTCAATTCTCTGTTTGATAGCTTCTTCTGTCATTGTGGTTCCTTTCTGCCATGTTTGGCCTGTATGTAATTTCTGTTAAGGTTTTTAATTTAAGCATTCTTTCTGGTGCGAACCAGGAGCGGAACAGCAAACACAGCATATACAGCAGCGTAAAGAATGTAACAGGTGGATAATTCCGGATTGATCATACTGATAAGTGTGAGGATGAACGGAGTGATGGAAGCACCCAGATTGCATCCAACGAGTACCATGGAATTTGCTGTGTTAAGCGCTTCAACCGGAACCTGATCAGACAGACCGTTGAACATAAAGGAAAGTCCGATCGTGAGGAAGAAGTTTGCGAGGCAGGCACCGATCAGGATCATGGTCAGAGAACCGGAGAAACCAATACATGCCAGGCTGCCGCCAATACATAAGAGTGTAAGCGGAAGCAGACGCTGACGGAAAAGCTGCATCAGTCTGCCAAAGAAAATACCTCCGATAAATCCAAAGAATACGGAAATGCTCAGGATATTTGCACCGTCAACCGATGTTCCGATTCCGTTTTCTACAATGTAACTGGTAAGTCGAATGGACATGATCATCTGGGAAGATACCAGAGAAAGACCAAGGAACAGGTTCTTTGCAATGACCAGGATATCGTTTGAGGTCAAACGGTAGGTTCCGGAAGCCGGTTTCGCTGTCGCGGAATCTTCAGCAATATCTGCATTTGTTTTCTTACGAACAGGAACAAAGGCCAGATACATGATTAAAACAACAAAGGCGCTGGAAAATACCAGGAACGTATAATTCCAGCCAAACGGAAGAAGGAGTCCAACGACCATCATAAGAGCGGACTGACCGAGTGTCTCCATGGAGCAGCGGATTCCCTGAAGTTTGGAACGAAGGTCGCCGGTAAAACGTTCACCGATCATGCTGACTGCTTTTGCATTTAACAGTCCAATTCCTAATCCCATGAAAATTCGAGCTGCAAAGATGATCGGATAAGATTCGATAAACACCGGAACCAGTCCTGCGATGCCGAACGTCAGGAGTCCGGTAATAACCATAAAGCGCTCACTCAGATAAGGAGATAAGATCGGAGTCAGGGCGATCATCAAAAGCATGGTAAAGGAAGGGGATGACATGAGCATCTCCATTTCAGCACGGCTGTACTCGCTGAAAGTTTTCATCATCTCCGGCAGACAGCTGGATACCGCGAAAGAGGATGTGATGAGAAATGAGATGGCCAGTACGCCAATAATTTCAAGTTTGTTTGATTTATTCATAGAAATCCCTTTCTTAGAAATTGTTCTTTTCCCATCATAACGTTCCCTGAGCAAATGTACAAGTAGAAACTTGATTTTTTATTCTTTTGGGCTGTTTTCGCTTTGCACCAGATCTCTCAGCGCATCCATTCGTTCATCCAGTTCTGCGCTTAAACGGGCACAGATCTGTAATTCGTTTGCCATATGTTCCGTAAATGTAAATTCCTTTTTGTAACGAAGCTGGTGTTCCAAGCTTGCCCAAGAGTCCATGGCGATGGTGCGAAGCTGGATTTCCGCCTTCATCACACGTTTTTCGTGGGCGAGGAAAATCGGAACGCTGACGATCAGGTGCAGACTGCGATAACCGTTCGGTTTCGGATTAGCGATATAGTCCTTCTTCTGGATCAGCGTAATATCATCCTGTGCCAGAAATGCATTTGCCAGCATGTAAACATCGTCTGGGAACGCACAGATAACACGGATGCCTGCGATATCATTTAAATTTTCTTCAATTGATTCCACGGACAGCGGTAGTCCTTTGCGTTCCAGCTTTTCTGCAATGCTGGTAAATTTTTTTAGACGGCTTTTCAGACCATTGATCGGGTTGCGGTCGTACTGGAGGGAGAATTCCTCATTCAAAACGTTGAATTTGGTTTCAATCTCCATGATCGCACATCGATAGTAAGCCATTAATTTGTTGTATTCCTGAAATTTTGAAAAATCTAAAGTTTTCGGTTCATAAATCGTCTGATTTGTCATCTTGTGTAAAAACTCCTTTCGTCCGAAGATTACTCCGGATATCTAATAATATACCACAGATGAAGCGGAGACGTACTTAAATATAGGATAAGATTCTATAAAGATTTTATAAATAAAAATCCCGCCCAGTTTTTGCTGAGCGGGAAATCTTTTTATACGAGCATTGTTTTGCCGATCGCATCAGCAGCGAGGATTGCTGCGTAGATGTCTTTTGCAGTAACTGCAAACGGCATATTAACAACTGTATCAACGGCTGTAGCTTCTGCAACTGCCATAATTTCTTCTTCTTTGATCTCTGTGATTCCCAGTTCACCAAGAGTTACTGGGAGACCTACTCTTACACAGAAATCAAGAACTTCATAAAGCTCTTCTTCCGGAGAATTCTCGAGAACTAACTGTACGATAGTACCGAAAGCAACTTTTTCACCGTGATACATATGGTGGCACTGCGGAAGAACAGTTAATCCATTGTGAACAGCGTGAGCGCCAGCGAGACCGCCGGACTCAAAACCGATACCGGAGAGGAGAGTGTTAGCCTCTACTACGTTCTCAACAGCTTTTGTGCAGACATGAGCTTCTGCTGCAAGTTTTGCAAGCTCACCTTCTGCGATCAATGTATCGTAACATTTCTTTGCAAGGCACATAGCTGCAACTGTCGGAAGTCCGCCTGCACAGGAGTTTGCACCGGATGCTTCACAAGCTCTTGCCTCGAAATATGTAGCTAATGCATCGCCCATACCGGAAACTAATAATCTAGCCGGAGCCTTTGCGATAACGTCTGTATCCATCAGAACCAGGTTCGGGTTGGACGGAAGCCAGTAATAATCCTCGAATACACCTTCGTCAGAATATACAACTGCTAATGCGGAGCACGGAGCATCAGTGGAAGCGATTGTCGGTACGATCGCTACCGGAATACTGTTCTCATATGCAACAGCCTTGGAAGTATCCAGGATCTTTCCGCCGCCGACACCAACAACCACGTCGATACCGTTTGCTTTTACAACTGCAACGAGTCTTGCGATCTCATTTCTGGAACACTCGCCGTTAAACTCTTCGTAAATAAGATCTACGCCTGCAGCGCTGAAAGAAGCATCGATAGTAGCAGCATTTCTCTTTTTACCGGACGGAGAAACGACTACCAGTGCCTTTTTACCAAGCTTTGCAACGTAAGTTCCCAGATTTGCCATTTCGCCTGCGCCCTGAACATATTTACCAGGAGCAATAATTATTCTTCCCATAAAAAACCTCCATTTATTGTTATTAAAATATCAAAGTATTCTTTTAGAAGTGTAACATAATAAAGTGTTTATCGCAACATTTTTTGCATTCATTTTTCACATTCTTGCACCAAGGATGGTTGTCATTAGAAACATTCTGTGCTATGATATCATGTGGTTTCATTTGCTCACTTGTCAAGAATAGAAAGAAAAAGACAAGGAGGAGCGAAGAGAGGTTTTGAATGAAAAAAGGGGAAAAGTATGGAGAAGTTTTTAATTGTCTGCCCGTTTTTGTTTTTGTCAGGTTTTGTTGATGCGATTGCCGGAGGCGGCGGTCTGATCTCATTTCCGGCATTTGTTTTAGCAGGTGTTCCGGTGCACATTATTATCGGCACTTCGAAGCTTGGTGCATTTCCGGGCGCGATCGTGGCAATGCTCCGCTTTGCAAAGAGCGGTTTTGTAAAGTGGAAACTGGCGATTCCGTGTGGTGTGGCAGGCTTTATCGGAGCTATCATCGGAGCGCTGATCACGCTGCGTTTGGACGAGTCGGTTGTGGAGTCCATGATGTTCATTGTGCTTCCTGTGGTAGCATTTTACATGTTCCGCAATAAGAATGTGGTCAGCGATGAAGTGATTTCAGGACTTTCCGAGACGAAAGTTCTGGTGCTGGGCATACTGGCATCTCTGGTGATCGGTGCGTACAACGGTTTCTACGGTCCGGGCTGCGGCACATTTTTATTGCTGGCATTTACAGGACTTGTAAAGTTAAATACAAAAGAGGCAGCCGGCATTACAAAGGTGGTCAATCTGGCAGCAGACGTGGGCGGACTTTGCGCCTTTGCGTCCTTCGGTAAAGTGGATATTCCGCTGGGTATTGCTGCGGCGGTATTCTGTATGCTGGGAAGCTATTTCGGCTCCGGCATGGTTGTGAACAACGGTCAGAAGATCGTTCGTCCGGTAATTCTGGTGGTGCTTGGATTATTATTTGCAAAACTTATTTTGGGATTTTAATATAAAGGAGAGTTTGACATGAAGTGGAAGAAATTTACATTGACAACGACAACGGAAGCAGTAGATTATCTTGGCAGCATGTTTGATGATATTGGCATTCAGGGCATGGAGGTCGAGGATAATATTCCGCTGACAGAGGCGGAGACAAAAGGAATGTTTATCGATATTTTACCGGAGCTTCCGCCGGATGAAGGCATTGCAAAGGTAAGCTTTTATCTCGACGATGACGACGATGTAGAGAGAATTTTAAGAGAAGTGCAGGAAGGCATCGAAGAGTACCGCCAGTTTGTGGATATGGGCGAAGGTACGATCGAAGCTTCCGAGACAGAGGATAAAGACTGGATCAACAACTGGAAACAGTATTTCAAACCGTTTACGGTAGATAATATCCTGATCAAGCCGACATGGGAGCCGATTCCGGAGGAGCACAAGGACAAGATGCTCATTCAGATCGATCCGGGTACAGCATTTGGTACAGGAAAACATGAGACAACACAGCTTTGCATCCGTCAGCTTGAGAAGTTTGTGACTCCGGGTGCGAAGGTTCTGGATCTTGGTACAGGCAGCGGTATCCTCGGTATCACAGCTCTGAAACTGGGCGCTGATTATGTTTACGGCACAGATCTGGATGAAAATGCGATCACAGCAGTGCATGAAAATCTGGAAGCAAACCAGATTCCGGAGGACAAGTTTGGTGTGATCCAGGGCAATATCATTGATGATAAGGCAGTTCAGGACGCAGCCGGTTACGAGTGTTACGATATCGCAGTTGCAAACATCCTTGCAGACATCATCATTATGATCCAGGAAGAGGTTCCGGTTCATATTAAGAAGGGCGGTATTTTCATTACTTCCGGTATCATTAATATGAAAGAACAGGCTGTAAAAGATGCGCTTGCAAAGAACGACGCGTTCGAAATCATCGAAACAACATACCAGGGCGAGTGGGTTTCCATCACTTGCAGAAAGAAATAAGGGATCGATATGTATCACTTTTTTACAGAAACGGAGCTGTTTACAGAGTCTGAGGTAACGATCGTTGGCTCAGATGTCAATCATATTAAAAATGTTCTGCGCATGAAACCGGGCGAGAAGGTTCTGATCAGTGACGGAAAAGGGCTCAATTATTTTTGTGAGCTGACCGAGATTGGAGCGGAAGCAGTAAAGGCAGCGATCCTTCCGGAGGATGTGGAGGATACGGAACTTCCGGTCGAGGTGGTTCTTTATCAGGGACTTCCGAAGGGTGACAAGATGGAGCTGATCATCCAGAAGTGTGTGGAACTTGGTGTAAGCCGTATTGTTCCGGTGGACATGGCAAGATGTGTCATGAAACTGGATGCGAAGAAGGAAGGCAACAAGATCAAACGCTGGTATGGTGTATCCGAGAGCGCTGCGAAGCAGTCCAAGCGAATGATCGTGCCGGAGATTTCCGGTGTCATGAAATACAAGGCGGCAGTAGAGGAAGCCAAGAGAGCAGATCTGGCGATCGTGCCTTATGAGGCGGCAGAGACCATTGACGGTGTGACCGGAATGGAACTGACCCGCAGACTGATCCAGGGTCTGAAACCGGGACAGAAATGTGCAGTCTTTATTGGTCCGGAAGGCGGATTTGCAGAATCCGAGATTGAACTGGCTTTGGCCAACGGACTCCAGCCGGTAACACTTGGAAAACGTATTCTGCGCACAGAGACAGCAGGAATGTTTGTATTGTCCGCCATCGGATTTGCATTAGAGGATTAACTATGGGAATCGAAAGAAAAGAAGTTTATTTAGATAATTCCGCCACAACACGCGTGTTCGACAGTGTTCGTGACGTGATGGTACAGGCCATGATGGCCGATTACGGAAACACATCTTCCAGACATATGAAAGGTGTGGAGGCCGAAAATTACATCAAATCCGCCAGAGAAGAAATTGCGAAATCTCTGAAGGTCAAAGAGAAAGAAATCATTTTTACATCCGGCGGAACAGAGTCCAACAACATGGCGCTGATCGGTGTTGCGATGGCCAACAAGCGTGCGGGCAATCATCTGATCACCACAGGAATCGAGCATGCGTCCATTTACAATACGATGATCTTTTTAGAGGAACAGGGATTCCGTGTGACTTACCTTCCGACGGATCAGAACGGTCATGTGTCTCTGGACGCGCTTCGTGAGGCGATCTGTGATGAGACCATCCTCGTATCTGTGATGTATGTCAATAACGAAATGGGTGCAGTCGAGCCGATCGAAGAGATCGCGAAGATCATCAAAGAGAAGAAATCGAAGGCATATTTCCATGTGGATGCCATTCAGGCATATGGCAAATATGTGATCCGCCCGAAAAAGATGGGCATTGATCTGCTGTCTGTCAGCGGACACAAGATTCACGGACCGAAAGGCGTTGGATTCTTATATGTGGATGAGAAGGTAAAGATCAAACCGATCATTTTTGGCGGCGGCCAGCAGAAAAATATGCGCTCCGGAACGGAAAATGTACCGGGCTGTGCAGGAATGGGTATGGCTGTCAAAGAAATGTATACCAACCATGAGGCGAAGGTGGAGCAGATTTATGCGCTGAAAGACCGTATGGTAAAAGGCTTACAGGAACTGGAAGGCGTGACTGTTCACGGTCTCACCGGCAGAGACAGTGCTCCGCAGATCGTGAGTGCAGGTTTTGAAGGAGTTCGTGCAGAAGTTCTGCTTCATGCGCTGGAAGACAGAGGTGTTTATGTTTCTTCCGGTTCTGCATGTTCATCCAACCATCCGGGTATTTCCGGAACTTTAAAAGGAATCGGCGTAAAAGATTCCCTGCTGGATTCAACATTGAGATTTTCATTCGGACTTTTCAACACAGAGGAAGACGTGGACTACTGTCTGGCACAGCTTCGCGAGCTGCTTCCGATGTTGAGAAGATACCGCAGAGCATAGAGAGATAATTTGGAGGAACCATGAATTACAAGTCTTTTTTAATTAAGTACGCAGAGATCGGCGTAAAAGGTAAAAACCGTTACCTGTTCGAAGATGCTCTGGTAAAACAGATCAACAATCGTTTAAAACGCCACGACGGCGGTTTTCTGATCACAAAAGAACAGGGCCGTATTTATGCAGAAGCAAGCGAAGAGTACGATTTCGACGAGATCATCGATTCTCTTCAGCATGTATTTGGTATCGTGGGCATCTGTCCGATGGTGCAGGTGGAAAAGGGTGATTATGAAAGCCTGAAAGAAGAAGTTGCAAAATACATTGACGAGGCATACGAAGATAAGAACTTTACTTTTAAAGTGGTAGCACGCCGTGCTGACAAGAATTATCCGGTGACTTCCGACCAGATCAACCGTGATCTGGGTGAAGTGATCTTAACAAGATTCCCGGAGACAAAGGTGGATGTTCACAATCCGGATGTAACACTTCATGTAGAAATCCGTCAGAAGATCAATATTTTCTCCGAGACAATTCCGGGTCCGGGCGGTATGCCGATCGGAACAGCCGGAAAAGCGATGCTCCTTCTCTCCGGCGGTATCGACAGCCCGGTTGCAGGCTGGATGGTTGCAAAACGTGGTGTTACCATCGAGGCAACTTATTTCCATGCTCCGCCATACACAAGCGAGCGTGCAAAACAGAAAGTTGTAGATCTTGCAAAATTAGTGGCAAAATACACAGGTCCGATCAAATTGAATATCGTAAACTTCACTGATATTCAGCTTTACATCTACGACCAGTGTCCGCACGATGAGCTTACGATCATCATGCGCCGTTACATGATGCGCATTGCTGAGGAGATTGCGAAACAGTCCGATTGTCTTGCTCTGATCACAGGCGAGAGCATCGGTCAGGTTGCTTCCCAGACCATGCCGTCCTTGGCTGTAACCAATGAAGTCTGCGAAATGCCGGTAATCCGCCCGCTGATCGCATTTGATAAGCAGGATATCGTAGACATTTCTGTAAAGATCGATACCTTCGAGACTTCCACACTTCCGTACGAGGACTGCTGTACGATCTTCGTTGCAAAACATCCGGTTACAAAGCCGAACCTGAAGAGAATCAAAAAATCTGAGGAGAAGCTGGCTGAGAAGATTGACGAGATGATGAAGACAGCTATTGAGACAAGAGAGATCGTTCGCTGCATTTAAGCAAATAATAATTGCCGGGAAGAAAGTTCCTTCCCGGCAGTTTAAAAATAATAAGATTACTCGACAATATACGGTGCAAGGACTGTAAGGATGTCTTCTGCATCGCCCTCTTCATGGATATGAAGATCGATCGGTTTGGAGAGATCCAGACTAAAGATACCCATGATGGATTTCGCATCGATCACATAACGGCCGGAGATGAGGTCAAAATCAGTATCAAATTTTGTAAGTGTGTTTACAAAAGATTTTACTTTATCGATGGAATTTAAAGAAATTTTTACTGTTTTCATATGAATACGTCCTCCTAGTGATAATGATCAGAAAAACATTCTAAGTTCATACTAGAGGAATCAAATCGAAAAGTCAATAGTTTTAATCGTAATTTAGACAGGAGAATGAAGATGAGAAAAGCGGCATTGCACAATCTGGGATGCAAGGTAAATTCTTACGAAACAGAAGCCATGCAGCAGCTTTTGGAGGCTGCGGGCTACGAGATCGTAGACTTTGAAGACCAGGCAGATGTCTATATTATAAATACTTGTTCTGTTACAAACATGGCAGATAAGAAATCCCGTCAGATGCTCCACAGAGCGAAGGCAAAGAATCCGGATGCAGTCGTTGTGGCAGCCGGATGTTACGTTCAGGCAGCCGGAGAAAAGCTGAAAGAGGACGAAGCCATCGATCTTGTGATCGGAAATAATAAAAAAGCAGACCTGATCCCGCTTCTGGAGGAATGTCTGGCAGGAAGAGAAGTAACCGGCTCCATCATCGATATTGGAGCAACGCACGAATATGAGAGCCTTCACATTGCAAAGCAGGCAGACCACACACGTGCGTTCATCAAAGTTCAGGACGGCTGCAATCAGTTCTGCAGCTACTGCATCATTCCGTATACCAGAGGCCGCGTGAGAAGCCGTCGTCCGGAGGACGTGGTAAGCGAGGTTCTGGAACTGACAGCCAACGGTTATCAGGAGATCGTTCTGACCGGTATCCATTTGAGCTCTTACGGTGTGGATTTTAAAGGCGAAAATATCGATTTCCTGTATCTGATCAAGCTGCTTCACGAGATCGAAGGCGTCAAGAGACTGCGTTTCGGTTCCCTGGAACCGCGCGTGATCACAGAGGAGTTTGCGAAAGAACTGTCCAAACTGGATAAGATCTGTCCGCATTTCCACCTGTCCCTGCAGAGCGGCTGTGATGAGACTTTAAAGAGAATGAACCGCCATTACACAGCGGATGAGTATTATACAGGCTGTGAGATCTTAAGAAAATACTTTAAGAATCCGGCTATCACAACCGACGTGATCGTAGGTTTTGCAGGTGAAACAGAAGAAGAGTTCGCTGCGACAAAAGAATTTTTAAAGAAAGTGAACTTCTATGAGATGCATGTCTTTAAATATTCCAGACGTGCAGGAACAAGAGCCGACAAGATGCCGAATCAGGTTCCGGAACCGATCAAGACAAAGAGAAGTGCGGAACTTCTGGCTCTGGAAGCAGAAATGTCCAAAAAGTACCGCGAGTCCTTCCTCGGTCAGGAGACAGAAGTGCTTTTAGAAGAGCCGGTAACCATCGGCGGCGAGCAGTACATGATCGGTCATACGAAAGAATATGTGAAGGTTGTGGTTCCGTTCGACGAGACCAGACCGGAAATTGCAAAGAACAGCTTTGTGACAGGCATCATGAAAGAATTCCTGACGGATGAGGTCATTAAGCTTGCGTAAAGTGTAAATTTGGGGTAGAATACAAGTAGCTGCGAAAGGACGTGAGGACGCTTATGGGCGATATCAGTAATACACAATATTTTAAAGCAGTACAGGATGAGAAGAAGATGCAGGTTAGCCGGGTCCTTCATGATGTTTATGAGGCCTTGAAAGAAAAAGGTTATAATCCGATCAATCAGATCGTAGGATATATTATGTCCGGCGATCCGACCTACATCACTTCCCATAAGAGCGCCAGAAGCCTGATCATGAAGGTTGAGCGTGATGAGATCCTGGAAGAACTTATGGAGAATTATATCGAAACAAGACTGAAATAGTGCTTGTGGGGGAAATACTATCAGACAGAAGGATTCTTTCTTCTGTCTGATATCGATAAGGTATGAGTGGCAGACAGTTGGGGAAGACAGGGACCAGCTGGTTTTGTGATGTAAAAAAATAGACTTCCCTGAAAGGATGAAACAAATGAGAATACTTGGACTTGACTTTGGCTCCAGAACGGTCGGAGTCGCAGTGAGTGATGGCCTTCTTTTGACTGCCCAGGGTGTTGAGACCATCGAGCGTAAGGACGAAAACAAGCTAAGAAAGACCGCTGCAAGGATCGAAGAGCTTGTAAAAGAGTACGAGGTCACAACGATCGTGATGGGACTTCCGAAAAATATGAACAACACAGAAGGCGAGCGTGTGGAAAAGACAAAGGTATTTGGTGAGATGCTGGAGCGCCGCACAGGACTTCCGGTTGTTTACTGGGACGAGCGCCTGACAACCGTTGCAGCAGAGCAGGTACTTATGGAATCCGGTGTCCGCAGAGAAAACAGGAAAGCTGTGATCGACAAGATCGCCGCATGTTTTATTTTACAGGGATATCTGGATCATATCCGATTCAGCCAGTCTGAATCGGTACAGACAGACAAAGAATAGGAGAAAACCATGGAAGAAAAGAAAATCATGTTAGTTGATGAAGAGCAGACACTGGAATTCTTTGTATTAGAAGAGACAAAGTTAAACGGAAGAAATTATCTGCTCGTGACAGACGCGGAGGATGACGAAGCTGAGGCAGATTGCTATGTATTAAAAGATATGTCTGAAGAGGGTGACGAAGACGCTCTCTATGAGTTCGTAGAAGATGAGAACGAGCTGGAAGCAATCTGGAAAGTGTTCGAAGCTCTCATGGACGAGGACGAAGAATAGTTTAAAAAAGGTAATGAAGTAGCCCCCTTTATGAACGGAACGAAGATACGCACGAAGATGAAGACTACAGGAACGGAACAATAACGGAGGTTTGAACGTGAACGAAATTATCGAAATGAATGACTGTAAAGTCAAAATCATCCCTCTGGGAGGTTTGGAGCAGATCGGAATGAACATGACTGCCATCGAGTACGATGACACCATTATCGTAATGGACTGCGGCCTTGCTTTTCCAAGTGATGATATGCTGGGTATCGACCTGGTTATCCCGGACGTGACTTATTTGGCGGATAATATTGATAAAGTGAAGGGTTTTGTGATCACCCACGGACATGAGGACCACATTGGTGCGATCCCGTATGTTCTGAAACAGATCAATGCCCCGGTCTACGGCACAAAACTGACCATTGGTTTGATCGACAACAAATTAAAAGAGAATAATATGCTTAAAAATGTGAAGCGCAAAGTGGTAAAGCACGGCCAGTCTGTCAATCTGGGCTGCTTCCGCGTGGAATTCATTAAGATGAACCACAGCATTGCAGATGCGGCTGCTCTTGCGATCTTCACACCGGCCGGAGTGATTTTGAACACCGGCGATTTTAAGATTGACTATACTCCGGTATTCGGAGATGTAACTGATTTACAGAGACTGGCAGAGCTTGGAAAGAAGGGCGTTCTGGCACTGATGTGTGACTCCACCAACGCGACCAGACCGGGCTTTACGATGTCTGAAAAGACAGTTGGCAAGACATTTGACGCGATTTTTGCGGAGCACAGACAGAACCGCATTATCGTTGCAACGTTTGCATCCAATGTGGACCGTGTGCAGCAGGTGATCAATACCGCGTGCAAATACGGACGCAAGGTTGTGGTGGAAGGCCGCAGCATGGTAAATGTGATCGGTACCGCGCAGGAACTCGGATATATCAATATTCCGGAGGGAACGCTGATCGATATCGAGATGCTGAAAAATTATAATGAGGAAGATACCGTTATCATCACAACAGGCAGCCAGGGCGAATCCATGGCAGCCCTGTCCAGAATGGCTTCTTCCATGCACAGAAAAGTGTCTATTACACCGAGAGATGTGGTCGTGATCAGTTCGACACCGATCCCGGGCAATGAAAAAGCGGTATCCCGCGTGGTCAATGAACTGTCCATGAAAGGCGCGAAAGTCATTTCTCAGGATACCCATGTTTCCGGACATGCGTGTCAGGAAGAGATCAAGCTGATCTACTCTCTGGTACATCCGCAGTATTCCATTCCGATCCACGGTGAGTTCCGTCATCGTATGGCACAGAAGGAACTGGCAGAGTCCCTTGGAATTCCGAAGGAACATGTGATGATGCTCCACACAGGCGATGTGCTGGAGATCGGAGAGACAGGCGCGGAAGTGATCGACCGCGTACAGTCCGGCGGAATTCTCGTTGACGGACTTGGTGTCGGAGATGTGGGCAACATCGTGCTTCGCGACAGACAGAATCTGGCCCAGAACGGTATTATTATCGTTGTGCTGGCACTGGAGAAATATTCCAACCAGCTGCTTTCCGGACCGGATATCGTTTCCCGCGGATTTGTATATGTAAGAGAGTCCGAGGATCTGATGGAAGAGGCTCAGGCAGTGGTCGATCAGGCAGTCTGGGATTGTCTTGACCGTCACATTACGGACTGGGGTAAGATTAAAAATATTATCCGCGACAGTTTGAGTGATTTCTTATGGAAACGCATCAAACGTAACCCGATGATCCTGCCGATCATCATGGAAGTAGAAGGATAGAACCGAGGAATTATATGAGCAGAGTAACAAAAGAAATCAACAAAATGAGCATAGCGGTCATCAGTTTTTGCGGACATCTCGTTCTGTATACACTGGTGGCAGTGCTTCTGCTCATGGGGGCAAAAAAAGGATATGAGTTCGGCTACAGCATTTTTTACGCGCCGGGAATTGACAAAGCTCCGGGTGTTGAAAAAGTCGTGACTCTGGATGGTTCGGAGTCGGTTTCCGAAGTCGGAAAGCTTTTGGAAGATATCGGACTGATCCGCGACCATTCTGCATTTTCCATTCAGGCGTTAGTCTATGGATATGAAGTACAGGAAGGAGCGTGGACGCTTAATACATCATTAAGCTCCAAGGAGATGATCAATCTCTTGAAAGATGCTCCTGAAGGAGATGAATGATGATTACGGATGAGCGTATTACTGCCTATATCAATTCTCTGGACTCCGGAGACGGAGAGATCTGTGACGCGATCGCCAGAGAGGCAGTGAAATCCTTTGTGCCGATCATCCGCAGGGAGACGGCAGCTCTATTAAAAACTATGGTGGCCATGAAACAGCCGGTGCGCATTCTGGAAGTCGGAACTGCGGTCGGCTATTCGGCTTTATTAATGACACGTGTCATGCCTGCCGATGCCCACATTACGACCATTGAAAAATTTGAAAAACGCCTCCCGATCGCGAAGGCGAACTTCGCAAAAGCAGGCGTGGAAGACCGCATTACCCTTCTGGAAGGGGATGCGGGAGAGATTCTTGCAGGTCTGACCGGAGAATATGATTTTATTTTTATGGACGCGGCCAAAGGCCAGTACATTCACTGGCTGCCGGATATCCTGCGTCTTCTGGCTCCGGGCGGTGTCCTGATGTCCGACAACGTTCTGCAGGACGGAACGATCGTAGAGTCACGTTATGCGGTAGAGCGTCGTGACAGGACCATTCATGTACGAATGAGAGAGTATTTATATACCTTAAAACATAGAGAAGAACTGGAGACAACGATCCTGCCGATCGGAGATGGTGTGGCGATCAGTGTCATGAAAGAAAGGAAATAAACATGAGAAAAACAGAGCTTTTAGTTCCGGCAGGAAGCTTGGACGTATTAAAAACAGCGGTAATCTTCGGTGCAGATGCCGTTTATCTCGGCGGTGAAGCATTTGGTCTTCGTGCAAAAGCAAAGAATTTTACAAACGAAGAGATCAAAGAAGGTATCAAATTTGCCCATGAACACGGTGTGCGTGTGTTCATTACAGCGAATATTTTGGCACACAACGATGATCTTCCGGGTGTTGAAAAATATTTTGAGGAATTGAGAGAGATCGGTCCGGATGCGCTGATCATTTCCGATCCGGGTGTGTTTGTGATCGCAAAACGTGTTCTTCCGGAGATGGAGATCCACATCAGCACACAGGCAAACAATACAAACTGGGGCACATTCCTGTTCTGGCACCAGATGGGTGCGCAGCGTGTGGTAACTGCGCGTGAACTGTCCTTAAAAGAGATCCGTGAGATCAGAGATCATATTCCGGAGGATATGCAGATCGAGAGCTTCATGCATGGAGCGATGTGTATTTCCTATTCCGGCCGCTGCCTGCTCAGCAACTTCTTTGTAGGCCGTGATGCTAACCAGGGCGCATGCACACATCCGTGCAGATGGAAATACAACGTATTCGCTGCTGAGAAAGAGGGACAGAGATCCGTTCTCCGCGACGATATGGATTTTGCGATCCAGGAGGAGACAAGACCGGGCGAGTACCTTCCGGTATTTGAGAATGAGCGCGGCACTTACATTTTCAACTCCAAGGATCTTTGCATGATCGAGCATGTTCCGGAGATGATCGAGGCCGGTATCGACAGCTTTAAGATCGAAGGCCGTATGAAAACTGCTCTTTATGTTGCGACTGTTGCAAGAACTTACCGTAAGGCGATCGACGACTACAACGAGAGTCCGGAAAAATATTACGCAAATATGGAGTGGTACAAAGAAGAGATCGGTAAATGCACATACCGTGAATTTACAACCGGTTTCTATTTTGATAAGCCGAACAGCGACACACAGATTTACGACAGCAACACATATGTAAAGAATTATATTTACCTTGGTACGGTTGAGAACACGGATGAGCGCGGATATGCAAAAATCGAGCAGAAAAATAAATTCTCTGTCGGTGAGGTCATTGAGATCATGAAACCGGATGGAAGAAACGTTCTTGCAGAAGTTCGCGGTATTTACACAGAGGAAGGCGTGAGCCAGGAGAGCGCTCCGCATCCGAAGCAGATCCTTTTCATTGACTTAAGTGAGAAGGCTGACCAGTACGATATTCTGAGAAAGAAAGAAGATTAATCGATAGAAAAAGCAGGGAAAGGAGGTTGCAGATATGGCATCATTATTCGGGATTTTAGCGATATTTTGCCTGGTATATTATGGCGTGATCATTGTATATTCCGGAATCGGAACGTCTCTGTCTGTAATCTGGCTGATCCTTGCGGCTTTGCTGGCGATCATGGGCGTGGTAGTCCATTTTTATCCGCTGTTCCGCCATAAGATTCCGGTTCGTATGGAAGTATCGGTCGTGACATTTTTCGTGACGATATTTGCAATCTTTGTGTTTGTGGAGCTGGCGATGGGATTCAATTTCTTCTCCCTTCAGAAACAGAGTACGGACTATGTGGTTGTTCTTGGATATCAGGTCCAAGATGGCAAGATCAGTAAAACGCTTGAACATCGGTTGGACAAGGCATACGAGTATGCACAAGTACACCCCAATACCGTGTTCATTCTCTCTGGTGGAAAGAGCGGAGATGAAGAAGTTTCAGAAGCAGAAGTGATGTACGACTATCTGAGAAAACGCGGAGTGCCGGAGTATCAGATGATCAAAGAGGAACAGTCATCCAGCACGTATGAAAATCTGGTTTACAGTAAGATCATCATCGATGAACGAGAGAAGAATCGAAGGGGATGGATCCGCGACCTGATGTCTCGTTCCGGATATTTGTCGCCGCCAGATGAAGAGGTAACGATCCGTGTCGGTATTGTGACCAGCAATTTCCACGTCCTGCGTGCGAAAGGGATCGCAAAACAGGTGGGCATACAGAACGTCAGCGGAATCGCTGCAAAATCGGATCCGATTTTATTTATACATCTTTGTGTCAGGGAGTGTTTTGCAATCCTGAAGGACAAGTTTATGGGAAACATGTAGTGCCACAGGTAATAATGGAAAGGACAGTTTAGTTGATGTTAGATCAGAGTATGAAATTAAAGGCGCTTGAAGCTTACGAGTTACTGGAAGAACGTGAGATCAAAGAGCTGAACTCGATTGGATATATATTAGAGCACAAAAAGACAGGAGCGAAGGTGTTCCTTATGAGCGCGGACGATGAAAACAAAGTGTTCTTCGCCGGCTTCCGGACTCCTCCGCATGACAGTACGGGTGTTCCGCATATCATTGAACACACAGTACTTTGCGGTTCGGAGAAGTTTCCGGTCAAGGATCCGTTTGTGGAACTGGTCAAGGGTTCTCTGAACACGTTCTTAAATGCGATGACATATCCGGATAAAACCGTTTATCCGATCGCAAGCTGTAACGATGCAGATTTCCAGAACCTGATGGATGTGTATCTGGATGCGGTTCTGAATCCGAACATCAGTAAAGAGAAAAAAATCTTCATGCAGGAAGGCTGGCATTATGAGCTGACAGAGCCGGACGGTGAACTGACTTACAACGGCGTGGTTTATAATGAGATGAAGGGCGCGTTTTCTTCTCCGGAGAGCGTGCTGGACAGACACATCAAAGCCGTTATGTTCCCGGATACCTGTTATGCATTTGAGTCCGGCGGTGATCCGGAAGAGATTACTGAACTGACATACGAAGCCTATCTTGCATTTTATAACAAATATTATCATCCGTCCAACAGCTATATTTATCTTTACGGAGATATGGATTTTGCTGAGAAGCTGGAGTGGATGGACAAGGAATACCTTGGCAGATACGACCGTCAGGAGATCGATTCTGAAATTCAGGTTCAGAAGGCATTTTCAGAGCCGGTCGAGACAGAGATTTTCTATTCTATTTCAGAAAATGAAAGTCTGGAAAACGCAACGTATCTTTCCGTCAATACTTCTGCGGGAAACGAGCTTTCTCCTAAGGAGTATATTGCGTTCCAGATTCTGGAGTACGTATTGCTGGATACTCCGGGTGCACCGTTAAAGAAAGAACTTCTGGATGCAGGAATCGGTGACGATATCATGGGCGGCTACGAGAGCGGTATTTTACAGCCGTATTTCTCAGTTGTTGCCAAGAACGCCAACAAAGAACAGAAGGGCGAATTTTTGGCGGTTGTCAAGGGAACCTTGAGAAAGCTTGCAGCATGCGGTCTGGACAAGAAGAGCGTGCGCGCAGGTATCAACTATTACGAATTCCAGTATCGTGAGGCGGATTTTGGTTCGGCACCGAAAGGTCTGATGTACGGACTCCAGTGTCTGGACAGCTGGCTGTACGGCGGCGATCCGATGATGCATCTGGAATATGAAGAAACATTTGCTGCGTTAAAAGCAGGTGTGGATGAAGGTTATTTTGAGGGATTGATCGAGAAATATTTGCTGGACAATCCTTATGAATCTGTAGTGATCGCAAGTCCGAAGCAGAATCTCACAGCCGAGATGGAGGCAGAGACTGCGAAGAAGCTGCAGGCATACAAAGAGAGTCTGTCCGTGGAAGAGATTGAGACGATCATCCGCGAGACAAGAGAACTGGAAGAGTATCAGGATACTCCGTCTTCCAAGGAAGACTTGGAGAAGATTCCGCTGCTCCGCCGTGAGGATATCAACCGCGATCCGGCTCCGCTGATCTTTGAGGAGAAAAAGGTAGATGGCATTACGGTTGTGCACCATGAAATGTTTACGGCAGGCATCGGATATCTGAGAGTGATGTTTGATATCAACCGCGTACCGATGGAAGACCTTCCGTATATCGGTCTTTTAAAATCCGTTCTTGGTTATGTAGATACAGAGCGCCATACTTACGGAGACCTCAGCAGTGAGATTTTCCTGAACAGCGGCGGATTGAATTTCTCTGTGACAACATTCCCGGATATGAAAAACGGCGGATTTATCGGTGTATTCTCCACAAGCGTCCGTGTACTGTATGAGAAGCTGGACTTTGGTTTCGAGATCCTTTCCGAGATCCTTACAGAGTCCAAACTGGACGATGAAAAGAGAATGCGCGAGATCTTAAATGAAGTGAAATCCAAGGGCCAGATGAAGCTCATGGGCTCCGGACATACAGCGTCCGTGACAAGAGCGACTTCTTATTTCTCGGATACTTCTTATTTCAATGATATGACAGGCGGAATTGGTTTCTTCCATTGTGTGGAAGCCTGGGTCCGCGATTATGAGGAAAAGAAAACAGAAATCATTGCAGGCTTAAAGCGCGTGATCAAGCATCTGTTTACGGTTGAAAATATGACTGTCAGCTATACTGCAGACGCGGAAGGTTTTGCATATCTTCCGGAAGCAATGAAGAAGCTGACCGGTTCCCTGCCGCAGGGCGACGGCGTGATTTATGAATTTGCTGCGCCTAAGGGCAATAAAAATGAAGGTTTTACCTCTTCTTCCAAAGTCAACTACGTGGCACGCTGCGGTACATTTGAAGGAAGCGAGTTTGCCTACACAGGCGCGCTGCGTATCCTGAAAGTGATGCTGAGCTACGATTATCTCTGGATCAATCTCCGCGTGAAAGGCGGCGCATACGGCTGCATGAGCGGAATCAGCCGTTCCGGAGAAGGTTATTTTGTATCCTACCGTGATCCGAATGTAAAGGAGTCCAACGATATTTATGATGGAATTCCGGAATATCTGGAGAATTTTGACGCAGACGAGAGAGATATGACCAAGTACGTGATCGGTACGATCAGTGACATTGACACTCCGCTGACACCGTCCTTAAAGGGTGCCCGTGGATTGTCCGGCTGGTATTCCGGAGTCACAGACGAGATGTTAAAGAAGGAGCGCGAAGAAATCTTAACTGCGACACAGGAAGATATTCGCGGTCTTGCAGGCATCGTCCGCAAGATTTTGGAGACCGGTGCTGTATGTACGATCGGTAACGAGGAAAAGATCAAGGCAGACAAAGACCTGTTTGCAGAGATCAAGCCATTATACAATGGAGGAAAAAATGAGTAAGAAAAAAGTATATAAATCTGGTTTTGTGACCCTGATCGGTCGTCCGAATGTAGGTAAATCCACGCTGATGAACCATCTGATCGGACAGAAGATCGCCATCACATCCGAAAAACCGCAGACGACCAGAAACCGAATTCAGACGGTGTATACAGACGAAAGAGGTCAGATCATTTTCCTGGATACTCCGGGTATTCATAAAGCGAAGAACAAGCTTGGAGAATACATGGTCAGCGTGGCAGAGCACACCTTAAAAGAGGTGGATGTGATCCTCTGGCTGGTTGAGCCGGGAACTTACATCGGCGCCAGCGAGCAGCAGGTATTAAAGACTCTGAACAAAGTGAAAACTCCGGTGATTCTTGTCATCAACAAGATTGATACCGTGAAGAAGGAAGATATCATTAAGACCATTGAGACTTACAAAGATGTGTACCGTTTCAAAGATATCATTCCGGTATCTGCACTTAGAAAGAACAATACCGATACCCTGCTTCATACTATTTATCAGCTTCTTCCGGAAGGACCGCAGTATTACGATGAAGATACTGTGACAGACCAGCCGATGCGTCAGATCGCAGCAGAACTGATCCGCGAAAAAGCACTGCGTATGATGTCGGATGAGATTCCGCACGGAATCGCAGTTACCATCGAAAAGATGACAGAGCGTGACAACGGTATTTTCGACATTGAGGCAACGATTATCTGTGAGCGCGAATCCCATAAGGGAATCATCATCGGTAAAGGCGGCTCCATGTTAAAGCGAATCGGCACATCTGCCAGAATCGAGATTGAAAACCTGATGGATGCGAAGGTAAATCTTCAGCTTTGGGTAAAAGTCCGCAAAGAGTGGCGCGACAGTGAATTATATATGAAGAATTACGGTTACAATCCGAAAGATATCTAAACATAGAGAAGGGGTTCGATGAGAGAGCAGGTAAGTGTGACCGGAATGGTCTTAAAAGCTTCTCCGGTAGGAGAATATGACAGACGTCTGGTAATCCTGACCTGCGAGCGGGGCAAGATTACCGCCTTCGCCAGAGGCGCGAGGCGACCGGGCAACTCCCTGATGGCCTGCTCCGGACCGTTTGTCTTTGGAACATTTACTTTATATGAAGGAAAAGAATCGTATACGCTGGCGGGAGCGGAAGTCAAGAACTACTTCCGGGAAATCGCGGCAGACGTGGAAGCGGCCTGTTACGGCTCTTACTTTCTGGAGTTCGCAGATTATTATGGCAGGGAAAATGTAGAAGCGGTGGAAATGTTAAAGCTGCTTTACCAGTCTCTGCGTGCGCTTTTGAAGGCGAGCATTCCGAATCGTCTGGTAAAACCGGTGTTTGAGCTAAAACTCATGCAGTTGAATGGAGAATACCGGGAACAGCCGATCGGAACGATCAGTGAATCCACACAGTATACCTGGGAATTTGTTCTGTACTCGACCATTGAAAAACTGTACACGTTCAATGTCACAGAAGAGGTTCTTTTGGAATTTTCCAGATGTGTGGAGGAAAATAAGAGAAGATTTGTCGATAAACAGTTTCATTCGCTTGACATTTTGGAGATTCTGTTAGAAAATATATCGTAAATTGAATTCATCTCGTTTTACAGGAGATAAAACATGCAGCATAAAAAGTTATTTTTGGGTATGGCAGCAGCCGTATCCATTCTCACTGCTTGTTCCGGTCAGACTGCTCCGGCATTTGCACCGACCGAATCAAGCTTATACATTACAAGTGAGGGCAAAGTCACCAGTGCTACCGTAGAGACTTACGAGGCAGAGTACTATAGCGCAGAGGAAATGAAGGCATTCATTGAGGAAGTATTGGCCGAGTTCAATGCTTCTGCTAACGGAGGTTCCGATGCAAAGGCAGCCTCTATCAAAGAATGTACGCTGGCAGACGGAACTGCAAAGCTTCTGATCGATTTCCAGACTGCAGATGCATATCTGGATTTCATGGAGCAGTATCCGGATGAGGAAAGTGCGATTCAGGTGGCAGACCTTGACATTACAACGGTTTCAGACGGAGTGACCAAAGGTTATCTGGTTGGAAAATCTTTCACAAAACTTGCGAAAGAGCAGACGACCGTGGCGGCAGATGAAGTCATGAAACAGAGCAAATTATATGTGGCAGCCATTGACGGCGCCGCTTTGATCCAGACAGACGGAAACATTCAGTATATTTCTGAAGGCGTATCCGTGGTCGGAACGAATATGATTCAGACACCGGAAGACGAAGTATCGTACGTGGTGTTTAAATAAACGTAACGTTAATTAAAAGGAGAATTGTTATGGAAAAGACAATGGAAAAGATCGTAGCACTTGCGAAATCCAGAGGTTTTGTATACCCGGGTTCCGAGATTTACGGTGGTCTTGCAAATACATGGGATTATGGTAATCTTGGTGTGGAATTAAAGAACAACGTAAAACGTGCATGGTGGAA